>CBFRWL010000055.1:0-11259 GCA_965727025.1 uncultured Sphingomonas sp. | reverse complement strand
AGCGCCGTCTCGCGCAGCGTCTTCGAAGGGATGGTCCCGGTATGAACCGAAACGCCGCCCACGCGCCGGCGGCCCTCGATCACGAGGACGGACCGACCCAGCTTGGCGGCCTGGACGGCAGCGCGCCGGCCGGCCGGCCCGCTGCCAATTACGACAAGATCATATGCGTCCATGGCGTTCCCCCTGCCAAGGCGTGCAAACAGGAAAAGATCGTCACCTCTCGGCCAACGATCCTCTCCCGCGATCTCTTATCCGTTCATGGTTAACGTTTTGATGCTGGCAGACAAGCCGTCTCGGAACCAGCCAGGTGCGGCCTATTTGCGCGGGGGCGGCGGGATCGAAATCTGCGCTTCCTCGCCGGAGCGGCCGGGGAAGTTGGTGAACATCGCCGTCACGAGATTGGGAACCAGGCGCGGCAAGCTGTCATCCACCGAGTGCGCTCGTGCCTTGCCCTCGAACACGCGCTCGCCATCGCGGGTGCGATTGATCGTCATCTCGAGGAAGCTGGTATACATGGTGTAGCTTTCCACGTCCGGATACCAGAACGGATCATCCCAACCCCACATGAAGCGCGAGCGATAGCCCCAGCCGCCCCAGCCCCAAGGACCCCACGGGCCGCCATAACCATATCCGTAGCCTGGGCGGGTAACGACCTTGGTCTGGCCGTTATCGATGCCATAATCGACATTGACGACCAGCGTCGCAGACTGTGGCGTGCTTGCCTGCTGATAGCCTTTCGACCGGAGTTGCTCGGCGACCATCGCGGCATATTGGGAAAATTCCAGCCCGCCCTGAAGCTTGGGATTGTTCGTCTGGACGACGAAGCTTTGACCCTCCGGGGCCGGCATTTGCTGGAAACGCGCCACATCCGCGCGGAACGGGGTCGCGCACGCGCTCAGCGCCAACAAAGCCAGTGGCGCCAACCATTTAGTGAAGCTGCGTGACAACGACATCGGATTGCCCTCTCAAATGCAGGTACGCGGATTATCCCGCTTATGTCACATTACGCCGCTGAACGCCGCTTGAACAAGCCGTGAACAATCGATCAGCGGAGCCCCAGCGCGCGATAGGTGGCCGCCAGTGTCGGCTCGGCCAATGCCGCCGCGCGTTCGGCGCCCTGCGCCATCAGTCGGTCGAGCTCGGCGGGGTCGTGCCGGAACTGTTGAAGCCGGTCGGTAATGGGGCGCAGCGTCTCCACGATCCGCTCGCCCAGCGCCGGCTTGAAAACGCCGAAGCCCTTGCCGGCAAACTCCGCCAGCACCTGGTCAACACTCTGATCGCTCAGGGCGGCATAGATGCCGACGAGGTTGCGCGCTTCGGGCCGGGACTCGAGTCCGGCGGGGCTGTCCGGCAGCGGCTCGGGATCGGTCTTTGCCTTGCGGATCTTCTGCATGATGAGGTCGGCATCATCGGTCAGGTGAATCCGGCTCATCTCTGAAGGATCCGACTTGGACATCTTGGCCGTGCCGTCGCGCAGCGACATGATCCGCGCCGCCGCGGCCCCGATGAACGGCTCGGGCAGGGTGAACAGCTCGACGTTGAAATCGGTGTTGAACTTGATCGCGATATCGCGGGCAAGCTCGAGATGCTGCTTCTGATCCTCGCCCACGGGAACATGCGTCGCCTGATAGACCAGGACGTCGGCGGCCTGCAGCACCGGGTAGGTGAACAGCCCGACGCTGGAGCCTTCGCGGTTCTTGCCCGATTTCTCCTTGAATTGAGTCATCCGGTTGAGCCAGCCCATGCGCGCCGTACCGTTGAGCAGCCAGGCCAGCTCGGGATGCGCGGGAACCATCGCTTGGCGGAAGAGGATCGATCGTTTCGGATCGATGCCGGAGGCAAGCAGCGCGGCGGCCATCTCGCGGATATTGGCGGCAAGCGTGGCCGGATCGTTATGGACGGTGATGGCGTGGAGATCGGCAAGGAAGAACAGGCATTCGCCGTCGTCCTGCATGCGCACCCAATTGCGGATCGCGCCGAGATAATTGCCGAGGTGCAGGTTTCCGGTGGGCTGAATGCCCGATACGACACGCATTCTTCTCGTCCTCTAATCCCCGAACGATCAGGCAGCGGCGGACCGCCGCTGGATCAGCGCTTTCAGATCGGCGAGCTGGTAAGCGCCGGTCAGGAAGCAGGCGACGCCATAGATGGCGATGCCGCCGGAGACCAGCCCTGCGAGCGCGATAAACCGCACCAGCATCGGCCCGCCGGTAAATGGTTCGAGCAATCGATCGAGGCCGAACAGAGCAACGCCCATCAGCGCCGCAGCAAGCATGAGGCGCGGCAGGCGCCGCCGCAGCCGTCCGTCCGCCACGAAATGGTTCCGTCGGCGAAGCTCGTGATAAAGAAGCCAGACATTGATGCAGGAGGCGAGCGCGGTCGCCAGCGGCGGCCCGACATGGCCGATCAGCGGGATCAGCACGAGATTGCCGATCAGGTTCACCCCGATCGACATCGTCGCATAACGCACCGGCGTCTTGGTATCCTCGCGTGCGTAGAAGCCCGGCGTCAGCACCTTGACCAGCACATAGGAGGGCAGGCCGAGCGAAAAGGCGCTCAAGGCCCAGCTGCAACGCACCGTGTCTTCCGCCGTGAAAGCGCCGTGCTGAAACAGGCCGCGAACGATGGGTTCGGCGGCTACCATGAATGCGACGGTTGCGGGCAAGGTGAGAAACAGCGCCAGTTCGATGCCGCGATTCTGGATATCCATCGCTTCATCGCCTTTGCCGCTATTGAGCAAACGCGAGATCGTCGGCAGCAGAATCGTACCGAGGCCAATGCCGATCAGGCCGAGCGGAAGCTGGTTCAGCCGGTCGGCATAATAGATGTAGGAAATCGAGCCCGGATCGAGCAGCCGGCCGGCCAGCGCCGTCGAGATCAGCAGGTTGATCTGCACGGCGCCCGCGCCTGCCGCAGCCGGCAGAATCAGCTTCATCAGGTTTTTGACGTCATCGTCGAACCGCGGACGGCGCAGCCAAAGCTTGACGCCGGCGCGATGCGAAGCGAGCGCCAGCCAGGCGAGCTGGAGAGCACCCCCGGCTGTCACCGAAATCGCCTGCACGCGGGCGGTTTGATAGGGATCGTGGCCGTGAAAAAACCACAGGCCGACGATCATCGCGATATTGAGCAGGATCGGCGCGGCGGCGTTCACCCAGAAACGATCAAGCGAATTGAGAATCCCGCCGAGCAGCGAGACCAGCGAAATCAGCGCGAGATAGGGGAGGGTGATCCGCGACAGCGAGACCGCGAACGCGAATTGCTCCGGCGTCGGATCGTGGAACCCGCCCGAAAGCGCATAGGTGACTGGGCCAGCGGCAATGATCAAGACGATGGTGAACAGCAACAGGATCGGGAACAGCACGGACAGCGCCTGTTCGGCAAAGGTGAAGCCGGCATGGTTACCGCCGCCCTCGGCAACCTTGCGGTTGAACATCGGAATGAACGCGGAAGCGAAAGCGCCTTCCGCGAAGAAGGCGCGGAACATGTTGGGCAGCCGGAACGCCACCAGAAAGGCATCCGACGCGAAGCCTGCGCCGACGAAGGTTGCCTGCAATGAATCACGCAGAAGCGCGAGCACGCGGCTGACCAGCGTCAGCCCGCCGATCACCATGCTGTTGCGGACGAGGCTCATCCGCGACCGATCAAGCTAAAGCTCAGGCCTGGCCGGCGGGCTCGCCGGCCATCGCTTCCTGCTGCTGTTGCTGGGCGAGGTAGAGCGCGCCGAAATCGATCGGCTCGAGGACCAGCGGCGGAAAATTGCCGTCGCGGATGGTATCGGCGACCACGCGGCGTGCGAAGGGAAACAGCAGGCGCGGTGCCTCGGCGAGCAGAAATGGCTGCATCTGATCTTCCGGCACGTTGCGGATCCCGAACAGGCCGGCATAGAGCGCTTCCACCTGGAAAGCGGTCTTGTCCTGCACCTGCGCCTTGATCTCGATCTTGAGCGCAACCTCGTAGACATCCTCGCCGACAGGCTGCGAGCCGATGTTGAACTGCACGTCGATCTGCGGCTGGTCCTGCCACTGGTACACCGAGGGCGCGTTCGGGTTTTCGAAGGACAGATCCTTCACATATTGCGCGATCAGCGCGACCTGCGGCTGAGTGTCCGCGCCATTGGGAAGCGCGCCTTCAGGCGTGCTGGTGCCGTCTTCCTGAGCCATGCCGGCTTCTCATCCTTCAATTGCTGCGAGGGACAATGCCCCGTTTTCAGAGCGCGCGCCTAGCAGGCGCTTTTCCCAAGAGCAATGGCGGGAACCATCTTGTTTCACGAGGGGTTTGAAAGCTTGCGCGCGCATGCCTATGTAGGGGCGAAACAACCGGAGTGGCCGTGCCCGAAATCATCATCCTTGCGATGGTCTTCCTCTTTGTCGCGCTTCGCCTGTGGAGCGTGCTGGGGCGACGCACCGGCCACGAACAGCCGATCGCCAAGCCGGTGGAGGCGAACAGCCGTCCTTCGCCGCTTGCGGTTCCCGGTCCCGATGCCGCCGCGCAACCGCAACTTCTCGCCGATCCGCTGATCGAGCAAGGGGCCATGGCAGGGATCCGTGCGATCTCCGATGCCGACCGCTCGTTTGACGCGATGCGGTTCCTGGAGGGCGCGAAGGCCGCTTACCGCATGATCCTGGAAGCCTTCTGGCGCGGGGATCGGGAGGAGCTGGAGCAGCTCGTCGACAGCGACGTCGCCGAGGCGTTCGGCCAGGCCATCACCGCACGTGAAGAATCCAGGCATGTGCTCGACAATCGGCTGGTCTCGATCGAGAAAGCCGTGATTGATCGGGCAAAGCTGTCCGGCCAGATGGCTTCGATCACGGTGCGCTTCGATGCCGATATCGCTGCGGTCACGCGGGACGAGAGCGGCAATGTCGTCGCTGGATCGTTGAGCGACGCCGTGCCGACGCACGACGTGTGGACGTTCAGCCGGCATGTCGGCGCGGCCGATCCCAATTGGATATTGGTTGAAACCGACGAGGCCGCGTGAGCTGTTCGAAGCGGGGGTGGTGGCCGGCGCTTCTGCTGGGGCTTGCAGGCTGCACGGTCGTTCCCGAAGGGAGGCCGCCCGCGGCTCCGCCGCCTCCAATTGCATCGACACAGCCTAACTTCCCAGCGCCGGTCACTCCTCGGCGCCCGGCTCCAGTTCATCCCGCTCCTGCGCCCCCTCCGGCCCCTTCTACGGCAGGACCTGCTGCTGCAACTGCTCGGTCGCTCCCGATCAGCCAAGGCCCGGCCTTTGCCGAGCTGGGTGTCAGTGCCGCAAGCGCGACCGGAGCCTTGAAGGCGTTCCGTTTGAGCTGCCCGGCGCTGACGAAGCGGGCCGATACTTCGGGGCTGACCAACGCGCAGGACTGGATTTCGGCCTGCCAGGCGGCGGCAACATGGCCCGACAGCAATCCAGCGGGCTTCTTTTCCGCCTATCTCGAGACCGCCATGATCGGCGACGGCGCGGCCTTCGCCACCGGCTATTACGAACCGGAGATCGCGGCGTCGCGTACCTTGCAATCGGGATACTATACGCCGATCTACCGCCGCCCGCCGGACCTGGTCGACGTCGATCTCGGCCAGTTTTCAGACATATTGAAGGGTAAGAAGATTCGTGGCCGGGTGAGCGGCGCGAATTTCGTGCCTTATTATGACCGTGCGCAGATCGAGGCCGGCGTGCTCTCGGGCAAGGGGCTGGAAATCGCGTGGGCGGCCGATCCGATCGAGCTGTTCTTCTTGCAGGTGCAAGGCTCGGGCCGGTTGCGCATGCCGGACGGCAGCATCGTTCGCGTGGGTTATGACGGCCAGAATGGCCGCGATTATGTCGGCATCGGCGCCTTGCTGAAAAGCCAGGGCGTGCTCCAGCCCGGGCAAGCCTCGATGGACGGCATCATCGGCTATTTGCAGTCGCAGCCGGATCGCGGCCGCTCGATCATGGAACAGAATAAAAGCTATGTTTTCTTCCGCGAACTGAGCGGCGGACCAGTGGGAGCGCTTGGCGTGGAGGTGATGCCGCGCGTGACCGTTGCGGCCGATCCCGCTTTCGTGCCCCTCGGTGCGCCGGTCGTGCTGTCGCTCGATCGCTACGAAGCGAACGGCATCTGGATCGCGCAGGATACCGGCGGCGCCATCAAAGGGCCGAACCGTTTCGATACCTTCTGGGGTGCCGGGCAGGATGCTCGCAACATTGCAGGCGGGATGTCCGGGCGAGGCAAGGCGTGGCTGCTGCTGCCGATCGGGACGGTGGCGCGGATCAATGCGGGCGGCAATGGCGGAACGCCGCCTCAACCCTGACGAGGCCGAAATCTGGGCCAAGGTCGCCGCCAGCGTGCGACGGCTCGAAGGGCAGGGGCCAGTTTCGATCGCGAGCGCCGTCGCCGCTTCAGTCCCACAAAAGCCCGGCATTGTCCCTGTCGCGGCAAAAAGCGCCACCAGCCCTCTGGATAAGAAAATTGCTGTCAAAGCCGGAGCGACGACCGCGCCGGCCGACACGCTCGATGGCGGCTGGGATCGCCGCCTCAGGCGGGGGCTCGTCCGGCCGGAACGAAGTGTCGATCTTCACGGGCATAATCTGGTCAGCGCACATGCCTATCTCGACAGCGCGCTCGAACGCGCGGTCGCGGACGGCGTGCGCGTGCTCCTCGTTGTCACAGGCAAGCCGCCACGCGATCCCGCGCCGCATCGGCGCGGACTGATCCGCGCGTCGATCGGCGATTGGCTGGCATCATCGCGCCATGCCGGCAGGATTGCGGCGGTGCGGAACGCCCATCCGCGCCATGGTGGCGCAGGTGCGCTCTATGTCATTCTGCGCCGAGAGCGGAGCGGATGATCCTGCCGTAGATCGACTTGAGCGCGTGCAGATCGGCGATCGCGACCGCTTCGTCGAGCTTGTGCATCGTCGCATTGGGCAGGCCGAATTCGACGACGGGGCAGATCTTGGAAAGGAACCGGGCGTCGGACGTTCCGCCGCTCGTGGAAAGCTCCGGACTGATACCGGTTTCAGCGTGAATCGCATTGGCGACGAGGTTCGAAAGCTGGCCCGGCTCGGTCAAAAAGCTTTCGCCTGAGATCACCGCGGTGAGCTTGGCGTCGGGTGCATGCGCGAACAGGATCGAGCGGACCAGCTCGACGACATCTTGCCCACTGTGCAGATCGTTGAAACGCACGTTGAGCCGTGCCTTCGCGCTCGCGGGGATGACATTGGTGGCGGCATTGCCAACCATGACGTCAGTGATTTCAAGATTGCTCGGCTGAAACCAGTCCGATCCCTCATCAAGGGTCATGCGGCCCATTTCGTCCAGTGCCGCCACGAGCCGCGTGATCGGATTGTCGGCGAGATGCGGATAGGCGACATGACCTTGGGTGCCCTGCACATCGATCCACATGTTGACCGAACCGCGCCGCCCGATCTTGACCATGTCGCCGAGCCGCGCGACCGAGGTAGGCTCGCCAACCAGGCAGAGATCGGGACGGATGCCGCGCCCATCCATCCAATCGATCAAGGCGCGCGTGCCGTAGGTGGCGGGGCCTTCCTCGTCACCGGTGATGATCAGGCTGAGCGTGCCGGGATGATCGGACGCGTCGGCGGCTGCGGCGATGAAGGCGGCAATTGCTCCCTTCATATCGACCGCCCCACGCCCATGAAGCAGCTCGCCGCGTATCTCCGGCTTGAAAGGGTTGGTCGACCAGCCGTCGCCGGGGGGGACCACGTCGGTATGGCCGGCAAAGGCGAAATGCGGACTGCCGGTGCCGCGTGATGCATAAAGATTGCGAACCGGCCCGTCAGGCGCTTCGCCGGCAACGAAGCTGTGAACGGTGAAGCCGATCGCCTCCAGCGCGGACGTTACCACGTCAAGCGTGCCAGCATCCGCAGGGGTGACGCTCGGGCAGGCAATCAGCCGGCACGCGAGTTCGACGGGATCGGTTGCAGCAGTCATGACGCCGGCGTAGCGTCCGCCCCAGCCATTGCCAAGCATGGAGCCTGAGATGCCCAAGATTGATCTCGATGCTCTCGTCCCCGAGAATTCGACCGGTTATCCGCCGCCGTTTGACCAGCCAGTCGCGGGACGTTGGAAGCGGAAGCTCGGCCGCATCGCGGGGCTCACCGAAATGGGAGCCTGCCATGTCACTTTGAAGCCGGGTGCTTGGTCATCGCAGCGGCATTGGCACGACGGTGAAGATGAGTTCCTGGTGATGACGAGCGGAGAAGCCGTCCTGATCGAGGATGGCGGCGAAACCATATTGCGCGCCGGTGACTGCGCGACCTTTCCTAAGGGCATCCCGAATGGTCATCATCTGATCAACCGCAGTGGCGTGGACTGCGCCTTCATCTGCTTCAGTGCCGGCGATCCCACGAAAGGCGGCAGTTATTCGGATATCGATATGAAGTTCTCCGCGGAAGGATATCTGCACAAGGATGGTACGCCCTACGATGCCAAACGTATCTGAGCATTGAGCTGCCTGAGCTTTTCAGAAGCGGGGCTTCCCGCTATTCATCGCGCCGCAAGGCGGGTCGACTAGGGGCGTTCGGTCGTCTGATTGGGAGAAGTCGATGCGTCGATCCATTTTTTCCGTGCTGACCCTGTCGGTCGCCATGTCGAATCTCCCTTCCTACGCCTTTGCCAAAGATACCCCGGCGGCTGTCGCGCCAGCTCCGGTTCCCTCGCTCGTCGCCAAGGTCGATATCCCGCACGAGCAATTCACGCTACCCAATGGCCTGCGC
Source organism: uncultured Sphingomonas sp. (assembly GCA_965727025.1). Lineage (GTDB taxonomy): Bacteria > Pseudomonadota > Alphaproteobacteria > Sphingomonadales > Sphingomonadaceae > CANJQJ01. The sequence goes on along the minus strand of CBFRWL010000055.1, from coordinate 2,561 downwards.
GTGATCGTCCATACCGATCGCAAGGCGCCGATCGTGGCGGTCTCCGTCTGGTATCATGTCGGGTCGAAGGATGAGCCGGCGGGGGAAACCGGCTTCGCGCATCTGTTCGAGCATCTGATGTTCAACGGCTCTGAACATGCGCCGGGCGACTATTTCGAGCCGATGCAGCAGATCGGCGCCACCGATCTCAACGGCACCACCTGGTTCGATCGCACCAATTATTTCGAAACGGTGCCGAGCGGCGCGCTTGAAACTGCCCTGTTCCTCGAAAGCGATCGGATGGGCTGGCTGCTCGGCGGGCTCGATCAGGCCAAGCTCGATAACCAGCGCGGCGTTGTCCAGAACGAGAAGCGGCAGGGCGACAATCAGCCGTTTGGCCTCGTCGAATATTCACAGCTTCAGGCGCTGTTTCCCGAGGGCCATCCTTATCATCATCCGACGATCGGCTCGATGGCCGATCTCGATGCCGCCAGTCTCGACGAAGTGAAGAACTGGTTCCGGCTGAAATATGGCCCGAACAACGCCGTTCTTGTGCTCGCGGGCGACATCGACCTGCCGACCGCGCAACGGCTCGTCACCAAATATTTCGGCAATATTCCGCGCGGGCCGGACGTAACCCCGGCGGCGGCAGATGTTCCAACCTTGGCTGCCCCGAAATCCGAGACGATGAAGGATCATGTCGCGCAGACACGGCTTTATCGCAACTGGGTGGTGCCGGGGCTGACGAGCCCGGAGCTCGTCCCGCTTGACATATTCGCCAGCGTGCTCGGTGGCCTCGCCAGTTCTCGGCTCGATAATGTGCTGGTGAAGCAGGAAAAGCTGGCTGTCGGTGTCTCGGCCAGCATCCAGCCTTTTGAGCGCGTCAGCCTGTTCGAGATCACCGTGGACGTGAAGCCGGGGGTTGACCCGGCCGTGGTCGGCAAGCGGCTCGATGCGATCATGGCCGATCTCATCAAGACCGGCCCGACCGCCGATGAAGTTCAGCGCGTCGCCACCAATGAGGTGGCGGGCCGCATCAATGGCCTGGAGTCGGTCGGCGGTTTTTCGGGCAAGGCGGTCGCGCTGGCTGAAGGCGCGGTCTATGCCAACGACGCGGATTTCTACAAGAAGCAGCTCGCCCAATATGCTGCGACCACGCCGGAGCAGGTGCGAGCGGCCGCTCAAAAATGGCTGACCCGCCCGGCTTACGCACTTATGGTCGAGCCCGGCGAGCGCTCCGCCTATGACGAGGCGAAGGCCAGCAAGACTGGCGCCAACAACCACCATCCCGCTTATTATCGCGATCCCAAATCGCGCGGCTTCCCGCCGCCGCCGGCGCCGAAAGTGCCGGTGGGGGTTGATCGCTCCAAGCTACCCGAGGTCCAGCCGATCAAGGATCTGCAGTTCCCTCCGGTGGAGCATGCCAAGCTCAAAAACGGGATCGATGTCGCCTATATCCGCCGCGAGGGCGTACCCGTCACCCGCGTCTCGGTCAGCTTCGATGCAGGCAACGCCGCCGATCCGAAGGACAAGCTCGGCCTGCAGGCGTTGACGCTGGCGATGCTGGATGAGGGGACGAAGACCCGCAGCTCGATCCAGATCGCCGAGGAGAAGGAGCGGCTCGGCGCCTCGATCGGTGCCAGTGCATCGATGGATCGCACGAGCGTGGGCTTGGGTGCGCTCACGCCCAATATCGTGCCATCGCTGGACTTGCTTGCGGACATCATCCGCAATTCCACCTTCGCTCCGCAGGAAGTGGAGCGGGTGAGGGGGCAGCAGCTTGCGGGCATCGCCTCGGAAATGACCGAGCCGCGCTCGATTGCGCTGCGCACCTTGCCGCCGCTGCTCTATGGCTCCGGCTATCCTTATGGCGTGCCGTTCACCGGCACCGGCGATCCGGCCGTCGTCAAGACGGTGACGCGGCAGGACATGATCGCCTTCCAGCAGAAATGGCTGCGGCCGGACAATGCCCGCATCTTCGTGGTCAGCGACGCGCCATTGGCGGAGCTTCTGCCGGCGCTCGACGCGAGCCTCGGTACGTGGAAGGTTTCGGGCAAGCCAGCCAAGAAGGATTTCTCGGCGGCCATTCCCGCGCCCAATCCCAAGATCGTGCTGATCGACCGGCCAGGTTCGCCGCAGTCGGTGATTCTCGGCGGCCAGATCCTTCCGCTGGAGGGCAAGCAGGAGATCATCGATCTGCTTTCGGCCAATGATGTGATGGGCGGTGACTTCCTCTCGCGGCTCAACATGGATCTGCGCGAAACCAAGGGGTGGGCCTATGGCGTGCGCGGCTCGGTGAACCGCGTCGCCGAGCGCGTGCCTTACATCGTCTATGCGCCGGTGCAGGCGGATAAGACCGGCCCGTCGATCGCGGCGTTGGTGGCTGACATGAAGGAGTTCCTCACCACCAAGGGCGTCACCTCCGCAGAGCTTGAGCGCACCGTCAACGGCAGCATCCGCGAATTGCCGGGAAGCTTCGAAACCTCGGCGGACGTGCTTGGTGCGATGGAGCGCAACGCGCTCTACAACCGCCCGGACGACTATTATGATCATATCACCGAGCTGTATCGCAAGCAGACGGC
>CBFRWL010000054.1:0-11372 GCA_965727025.1 uncultured Sphingomonas sp. | reverse complement strand
GGCGAAACGCGGTTAGACATCCGCGCGCCCATACCATTCTTCGAGCCGCATCAGCTGATCATAGTCGCCATAAGGGGCGAATTCGGGATGCAGCTTCGCGGTGAATGGCGCGTCGCCCGTCAGCCAATGCTCGATCGCCTCGGTCAGATGATGCGCGGCATGGGCCACGAAATCCTCCGCAGCGATGCCCTTCGTGCCGACGGGGCTCATCACATGTCCGAACTGTCCTCGTTCGCGCGCCAGCGACCAATATTCATAGGCTGCGGCTTGCCCCGTCACGTCCGGAAAGCCGCCTTTTTCCGCGATCAGCCCCAATAAACCCAATTGCAGCGCAAATCCGGCTTCGACCTGCTTGCGCGACGGCGGTTTGCCGGTTTTGTAATCGACGATCGCGAGCCCTCCGTCGGCCAGGCGATCGATACGATCGACCTTGCCGTAAAGCTCGACCCCCGCCACCTCCGCCTGTCCGAAGATTTCGGCCGTGAGCGGCAAGCGTCCGTCTCCGGCATTGGCTTGCAGGGTTGTAGCGACCCAGTCGATTGCTTCCAGCAGCCGCGGCTCCCACAGCGCCTTCATCACCGGATGGGCCACCAGATCGCGCAGCATCGCTTCGGCGCGCGCGCGCAGCTTGGCGGGGTTGCAGCCATCCTCCTTCATCCAGGCTTCGAACACGGCGTGCACCATCGTTCCGCGCCAGGCGGGGGTGGGATCGGCGTCGACCATATCCCAACGCGACAACCCCAGCATCGTATCGGCATAGAAGGCGAAGGGATCGGCCTTGAGCCTGTCGAGCTTGGTCACGGCGATCCGGCACGGACGATCCGCGATGGGAGGACGCGGCGCTGGCCGGGCGGCATAGGCAGGCGCGGCCGCCGAACGATCCAGCGCCTGCGTCCAGCGCGCGAGTTGCGGCGCGCGCGTCACGCCGCCGGTCATGGCTTCGAGCCGCAAGAAAAAACGCGACGCAATCGTTGGCGCGCGCTCATCGCGTCGCGCACGCGTGATCAGCACCTGTCGTGCCCCGAGCCCGCTCACGAAATCATGCGCGAAGATGCCGACCCGGCGCTCCAGCCCAGGCAAGCTCAGCGCATGACGGATCGCCGGCGCCAGCCACGGATCGGGCGCCGGTGCTGCGGGCCAGACGCCTTCGTTGAGGCCGCCGAGGATCACCAGATCCTCATGCGTCAGCCGCGCCTCGATCAGGCCGCGAATGGAAATGCGCGGATGGCCGCCCTGGGGCGGCCGCACCGCGACACCGTCAAACAGATCGCGGAGCAGCCGTGGGAGCGCCTCCATGCGCGCGATCTCCGGCCCCACCGTCGCTGAGGCCTCAAGCTCGGCGATGAGCTCTGCTGCCTGACGTCCTGCCGGCCCCGCCCAAGCCGCATCGCCGGCCAGTGCGGTCGCCGTTTCCCGCACTATGCCGAGCAGCCCTTGCAGAGTGCGTTCGCCGCCAGCGACTGCGGCATGAACGTTGCTCAGAAGCGCCTCGATGCCGCGCCAGAAAGGCTGGGCCTCTGTTCGAAGCCTGCGCTCCCGGCCATCACCTGACGCAAGATAGGCGCTGATCCCCTCCAGCCCCGCTGGCGGCCGCGGCCCTCGCAGCGCGCGATCGAGCAGCCGCACGCCCTCGAGCCATTCCAGCCGATCCTCGCCCGCGCGGACCAGCGGATGCTTGAGCAGGGCCAAGAGCGGTACGGGCGCAAAACTCTCGGCGATCGCCTCGGCGAGACCGAGCAGCAATGTTCCGGGCGGGGTGACCGAGAGCGGCTGGCCGGCGCTGTCGTCCGCTTCGATCCCCCAGCGCCGCAGATGCGCCACCACCCGCTGTGCGAGATTGCGATCGGGCGTGACCAAAGTCGCGGTTCTGCCAGGCGTTTCAACTGTTTCGCGCAATGCGATCGCGATCGCCTGCGCCTCCTCGCCCGGCGTGGAGAGCACAGCCGCACGCACGCCGGACAGTCGCCGCTCCGAAGGCTTCAGGCCCTGCCACTGATGGGTGAATTCGGCCGGCGCCATCGCATGCGCAACCGCACGTGTACGCGCGGCGGGCGCGTCCCTGCCACCGCCCCAACGCCACTCGCGAACCTCGCCGCGGGCAATGCCCATCCGATCGAGCAGCAGCTTCAACTGGAATTGCGGATGCGTCTCAATCGCACGCACCCCGCTTTCGGGATCATGCGGCCCCAGCGCATCCCATTGCGCAGCAGGAAGCGCACAATCGATCCCAGCAAATATCACCAAGCCATTGTCAAGAAAGGCAATGCTGCGCAGCATGCGCGCCACGGCGGGCGCCGCAACATTGATGCCGGCCGCCACGATTGCTGCAGCACTCCCCTGCTCACGCCAGCGCTTTGCTGCGCGATCGAGAAGCTGGTTGCGGCGCTCGGCCAGGTCGATCTTTCCCAGGCTCGCAAGCACATGCGGCCAGTGCGCGAGGATGGTTTCGAGGACAGCGAGCGAGGCTTGCCAATGCTGCGCGAGTTCGGGCGCGACCGCCTCGGCGATCGAAGCGACGCGCACTTCCTCGATCTGAAGCTGATCGAGCACGCGTGCCAGATCGGCCGCCAGCCGCATCGCCTCGGCCGCATCGACCGGATCGCCCGCTTGCGCCCGCGCGCGCTGCACGAGCCGGGCGAGCATCAACTGCCGCTCGATCGGCGCGATGGCAGGCGGCACGGGTTCGTCGCCGTCGACCGGGTCAAGCGCAGCACCCAAGCGATCGTCGAGCTCCGGATCGCCAATCGCCACGAGCCGGGGAAGCAGCAGACCGCCTCCCTCCGCGCGGCGAACAAAAGCGTCGGTCAATGTGCGTTGCGCGCGATTGTTCGGCAGCAAGATGATCGTGCGCGCGAGGGCCAGCCGGTCACCCTTGCTGCGCGCGATCAATCCCGCCGCCAGCGCATCCGCAAAAGCCCGATGGGGCGGGATCGTATAGACGTTAGGGGAAGCCCCCTCAGCCATGCGCCAATATGGCTTCCGTCCGCGCTATCGCCGGTGGCGTCCCGACATCGAACCAAAGCCCCTGATGCACCACCCCGTAGCAGCGCCCCGCGGCGATCGCCTTGTCCCACAAGCGATTAAACGAAAAGGGTTCCTCGACGGCACCCTCGAACAGGCGGCGCGATACGATCTGGACGCCGGTATAAACGAAGGGCGCCACCTTGCCCGGCCGCCGCCGGCTGAGCCGCCCCATCGCATCCATATGAAAATCGCCGGTTCCGCGGTGGCAGTTGGCACGCGCAAGCGGCACCACCAGCAGCAGCGCATCCATCTCCGCCTCGTCCCAGCGCTGGCCAAGCAGGCGGATCGCGTCAACCGGTCCATCCACCCAATAATTATCGCTGTTGACGACCAGGAAGGTCTCGTCCTCGATCAGTGGCAATGCCTTCACCAGCCCACCGCCCGTTTCGAGCAATTTTGTCCGCTCGTCGGAAATGATGACCTCGATGTCCTTCACCCGGGCCTTGATATGGGCTTCGACGGCGTCAGCCAGATAGTGAACATTGACCACTGCCCGCTCGATTCCCCCCGCGCGCAGATGATCGAACACATGATCAAGCAGCGGCCTTTTCGCGACTTCGATCAAGGGCTTCGGCCGACTCGCGGTCAAGGGCCGCATCCGCTTGCCCAATCCGGCGGCGAGCACCATCGCCGTGCGAACCGGGGCTTCGACTGGATTGGGCCTGAGCGCGAGCGGCTTGCGATAGCGGCTCATGCGGGCAGCCGTTCCCAGGCCGCGCCGCGCTTTGCAGTCGGAACGTTGCGTGCGAACCATTCCGCCACGGGCGCACAGGCGGGATGCGCCAGATCGCGTTCCAGATAGGCCCAGACGCGCGGCTGGTAACCCAGATAGCGGGGTTTGCCATCACGCTTCCAAAGCCTCGTGAAGATGCCCAAAATCTTGGCATTCCGCTGCGCGCCAAGCAGCGCGTAGGCCGCATCGTCAAAGGATGCAGAAGCGCGATAGCGATCGATCATCGTCGTCTCCAGATCAGGTGCGACATCGCGACGCGCATCCTGCAGTAACGAGACGAGATCATAGGCGGGATGCCCCGCCAGCGCGTCTTGAAAATCGAGCAATCCCAGCCTCTTGCTATCGTCGAGCAGCATGATGTTCTCGGCATGGTAATCGCGCAGCACCGTGACGGTCTGATGACCGGCAATCGGTTCGAGCGCTTCGGCCCATGCTTCGCGATATCCATCGGCATCCACATCGAGCGATAGCGCGGGTGCGTACCATTCGGTGAACAACGCCGCCTCACGCTGATATTCGGTCATGTCGTAAGGCCTGAGGCCGGCCGCCGGCGGAAATTTGGCGAGCGCCAGCAGCAGATCGACCGCCGCTTCGTAAATGGCGGTTTCCCGCGCGGGCGTGCCCGCGATCGCCTCCGCCATACGCGCGTCGCCGAAGTCTTCGATCAGGACGAGGCCCTGCGCATCGTCGTTGGCGATGATCCCCGGCGCGGCAAAGCCCAGGCCGTGAAGATGCCGGGCCACCGCGATGAAAGGCCGGGGATCTTCATGCGGGGGCGGCGCATCCATCAGCACCGCGCTCCGCCCCTTATCCACGACCCGGAAATAGCGCCGGAACGAGGCATCTCCAGCGAGGGGCAGGATCTCGCATCCCGCCCATCCGCAGCGCGCAAGGAAATCGGGCGCCGTGGCAGGCGGAATCATCGGGGCAGCGGCCATCGGCCTTCCCAAGCCGCAGGCACTTGCGCTGTCAAGCGGCGGCCGCCGTCCGGTGTAGTTTCGATCCTCAGTCGCAGCGCATCGGGCGACAATGCGCTGCCCAGCCGCTCCGGCCATTCAATCAGCAGCACCGCATGATCCCGCGCTTCATCGAGCCCAAGCTCCCGGGCTTCGTCAGCTTCTTCGATCCGATAGAGATCGACATGCCAGACCGGCAATCGCACCTCCGGGGGCTCATAGGGCTGCACGATCGCGAAACTCGGGCTAGGCGCTTCCGCTTCCAGCCCAAGCGCCTGCAAGATACCCCGCGCCAGCGTCGTCTTGCCTGCGCCTAATTGCCCGGACAGTGCAACCATGTCTCCCGGCCGTAGTACCTCCGCGAGACGCGAACCGAACGCTTCGGTGGCCTGCGGATCGCTCAGCAACTCGGAACGCTCGGCCGCCGCCGCTGACATTTCAGCCCCCCGCTCTGGGCAGGGTGATGGTAACAGTCGTTCCCTCACCTGGTTCGCTGGCAAGCGTGATCGTCCCGCCATGGGCTTCGATCAACTGCCGGGTCAGCGGAAGACCGATACCGAGCGCCGCCGCATCCTTGTGCCGCGGCGCGGCACTGGTCCGGTGAAATCGATCGAAGATGCGTTCGCGTTCCTTGCTGTCGATGCCAGGGCCATCGTCGGACACGACGATTTCGATCTGCGCGCCTTCCGCTTTCGCGTGGAACAATACCCTGCCCTTTTCCGGCGTATATTGCACGGCATTGTCCAGCAGATGGTCGAGCGCCTGGCTGAGCCTGCGCGCATCGCCTGTCACCTTTCCGAGCTTGGGATCGATTTGCGCCACGAAGTTCTGCGATTTGGCGGCGGCCTCGATCTGCGCCATCTCAGCCGCAGCCGCTGCTATCTTGACCATGTCGACCGGCTCCTGCGCCAGCGGAAGGCTTCCAGCTTCGCTCTGCGTCAAATCGAGCACATTTTCGATGACGCCGGAAAGCCGCGCAACGGACTGCAGAATCGCGTCGACATATTCCTTGGCAGAGGGCTCGAGCGCGCCGGCATAGCCTCCCGCCAACATCTCGGCAAAACCCGCGATCGTGGTGAGCGGCACCCTGAGCTCATAGCTCATATTGGCAACGAATGCGTTTTTGAGCTTGTCGGTTTCTTCCAGCGCTTCGGCACGCTCGCGCAAGGCCGCCTCGATCCGCCGGCTTGCGGTAATGTCGAGCATGGTGAACAGAGCGTTGCCGTCCGGCAACGGCACCACGGCAAATTCATAATGACGGCCATTGGCGAGAGCCACCCGCCCCGAGCGCTGCTTGCGCTCGATCGTGGCCGTGCGTACCAGCTCGCGGATCAAGCCGGCGCGGGCAGGATTGGCGAGCTTGCTGCCCACCATCTCCACCAACGCATCGACGCGCGGATGCTGCAGCAGGGTTTCTTCACTCAGCTCCCACACGTCGCGGAAGCGGCGGTTCCACAAATGCAAGCGGCCGTCGGCAGCGAATACCCCGATCGCTTCGAACAGATTGTCGAAGGTCGCGGTGCGAACCTGCAGCAACGTATCCCGCGCGCTCGCGAGCTGGAGTTGCTCTGTGCGATCTTCGAAGATCAGCAGCAAACCCCCGTCGGGCAGCGGCTGCGCGACGACGCGCAGATGCGCGCCATTAGGCAGCTGCCATGCTTCCTCGACCGCGTCATTGCCCTGCGTGAACCAGGCGCGCCGCTCCATCTTCCAGCTTGGGAAATCGCGCGCCTCGGGCAGCCGCTGGGCCTCCCGCATGCGTTCGAGCACGCGATCGAACTCGGGCCGGTCGGTCAGCCAATCGGGCTCGAGCGCAAACAGCCGCACAAAGGGTTGATTGTAGAAGATGAGCCCCCGGTCTGCCCCGAAATGGGCAACTCCGGCCGAGAGCCGATCGAGCAGATCACGCTGCGCACGGGCGAAGCGCGCGAGATCCGCGCGCGCCTCCTCAAGCTCTTCGACATCGACCGCATAGCCTGCGACCCCGGCTGGCCCAAGCGGGACATCGACGATGCGGATCATCCGCCGCGCGCCGGCGATGGTCGCGGGAACAGTACGAGTGGCGATCTGCCCCGAAGCATGCGCCTGCTCGGCGGTTTTCGCAGGCCCGTTGCCGCGCGCGGGCTCCACAAGCTCGAGCCCGCTGCCGATCACTTCCGTCGCGCTGGCCGCTTCGACCGCCTTGACATAAGCCGTGTTTACAAGCGCAAGCCTGAAATCCGGGCCACGATGCCACATCGGAAAAGGCGCGGCCTCGATCAGCGCGGACAGGGCCTCGATGGCCTGACCAAGCTTGGAGCGTTCGCCTTCGAGCTGCTCCACCTCACGCAGACTTTCGGTCGCATCGGCGAACCAGAGCACGGCGCCGCCTTCCAGCAGGCGATCGTCGGCCCGGCCCCCACGCAACATCAAAACACGCTTCGATCCCCGGACCTGCAACGATCGCGTGAATATCTTGCCGGCCTTTTGCGCGGTATTGATTTCACGCGCGAGAGCGGCGGCGTCATCGCGCGGGAAGACATTGTCAGCTTCCAACAACTCGTTCAGAAACTTAGGAAGTTGGCTGAGCCCGAGCCACGCCACGAGCCGACGATCAGCGCTGATCCGTCCGCTTGCATCCACCAGCATGGGCAATGCCGGCCCCGAGCCGAGCAGCAGATGCAATCGATCAGCCTCAGCACGGGCATTCCGGGCGGATGCACTGTCGCGCAAACCGCGGATCGTCGCCCACAGCGCGACGATCAGCCACGCCACCCCAAGGGCGACGATCAACGCGACGCGCATCCGATCCAGGACGATCATGTAGTCGCCTTAAGCGAGCGCAGGCGGAGAGAGAAGAGTTTCCGTCGCGTGCAGCAATCAGGAATAGGGTTCAGGCCAAAGCCAGCGCTTGCCGGACAGGCGGCTCCGCACGCAATCGGCCTCCGCTCAATAGCTTAGCCGTGCCAGGCGCGACTTTGAGCAACAGCCCCCCCAACGCCATGGCCGCGGCCAGCGTGAGCACCGGCTGGACCAGAAGGAACAGCGGATATCCCGGCGCCCCCAACGGGCCGCTGAACCGGCCCAATGTCTGTCCGCCAAGCCATATCAGGATCATGTGCGAGCAGAACAGGAAGAAGGTATAAGGCTCGATCCGCGCGAACAGCGCCATGGCGGGGTGCCGCGCGATCGCAATCGCCGTGCGCCACGCGAGCAGCGCCGCCGTTACCCTTGTGACAGTGTCGGCAGCGGCGACCAGCTCCATATTGTCCTGCGTGAATTCGAAGCCCCAAATAGAGATCGCAAGCTTGGCGGGCGCCATGACCGCGAAGGGGAGCGCCGCATAGCTGAATGGCATCGTCTCGACCCGCTCGGCGATATCATATCGCCGTGCGATGATGCCGAAGAGGAAAAACAACGGAATCTGCGGCCGCAAGAACAGCGGAAACCACCAGCCCGCGATTGCCCAAGCCGCGATCAAGGCTGCTGAAAACCAAAGCCAGCGCGATTGCAGTCGAATGGCAAGCGGGGCGATGGCCATGCAGACGAAAAGATCGCGCAGGAAGGTGTTCTGTACGTTGATCACGTTGAAGCTGGCATAACCGAGGATTTCGTCGATCACCCAGCCCATGTCATCCGGCATGGGCGCGCTCAGCCAGCCCAGCCATGCCGCGCCGCAGACGAAGACTATGCTGAGCGCATTCCACACCAGCATCGGCGCCAAAATCGTGCGCGCCTTTCCAGCGATGAACTGCCAATAGCCCCGCCGGAGCGCCGATCCCCCCACCAGCCAACCCGAGATCATGCCCAGCAACGGCACGGAGCTACGCCCGATCGTTTCGACGAGCAGCCATCTGAAAAGGCCCTGCGCGGTATCAGAATTCTGGATCAGGAACAGCGTGGTACGCCCCGTCCACGCGTGGACGTAGATGATGCCGAGGATGCAGAAAACACGCGCGGCCGTGATCGCATCAGACTGCAAAGGCCGTAAGCGGGCGATGGGATGAGCTTCGGCGACAAGGAAAAGGCGACGCGCAGTCTCCGTAGCGCTGCGCCACGGCATTGCCGCGGATGTCGAAAAAGCTGAAACAAAGGCCATCGCGCTAATATTCCTGCTTGTCAGCAGGACCGAACATCCCATGCGGCAGCAAGGCTGTCTATCTTATTTCGCAAGCGCAGCATCAACCCGCGTCGAGAATGGCTTCGATCTCGGTCGTCACCTGATCGATATCGGCCATGCCATCGACATGCTTCACGAGTCCGCGCGCCTCATAGATCGGCAGGATCGGCGCTGTCTTCGCCCGATACTCCGCCATGCGGGTCCGCACCGTCTCTTCATTGTCGTCGGCCCGCCGCTTGAACTCAGTCGAACCGCAGACGTCGCAAACCCCCGCTACCTTGGTCTGCTTGAACCTGTCGTGATAGCCTTCGTTGCACTTGGCGCAGGTGAACCGGCCGGTGATGCGTTCGACGAGCGCGTCTTCATCGACATCGAGCTCGATGACATGGTCAAGCTTCCGGTCACGTTCCGCGAGCAGGCCATCCAGTGCGGCAGCCTGCGCAGCGGTCCGCGGATAACCGTCGAAGATCACACCCCTGCCCGTATCGGGCTGATCGAGCCGCTCGCCGATGATGCCGCTCACGATCTCGTCGGACACGAGCTCGCCGGCGTCCATCACTGCCTTTGCCTTCAGCCCGACGGGGGTACCCGCCTTGACCGCCGCACGCAGCATATCACCGGTGGAGAGCTGAACCATGCCACGTTCGCTCTCGAGCCGCGAGGCCTGGGTTCCCTTCCCGGCTCCCGGCGGCCCGAGCAGGATGATGTTCACCTTCGCATTCCCCCCTTCAGTTTCGCCTTCTTGATGAGGTCGCCATATTGATGCGCCAGCAGATGGCTTTGGATCTGGGTTACCGTGTCGATGGTGACATTGACAACGATCAAAAGGCTCGTTCCGCCGAAGCCGATGAGCTGGCGCGGGATGATCGCCTCCGGCACCACGCAGATGAAGGCGAGATAGGCGGCGCCGATCACGGTGATCCGCGTCAGCACATAATCGAGATAGATCTCGGTGTTCTTCCCCGGGCGGATGCCTGGGATGAAGCCGCCATAGCGCTTCAGATTATCGGCCGTTTCCTCGGGGTTGAACACCACAGCCGTGTAGAAGAAGCTGAAGAAGATGATCCCGGCGGTGTACAGCACGAGATAAAGCGGCGTCCCGTGCGCCAGATATTGATTGAGGCTGATCAGGAAATCGCCCCAGAAGCTCTCACCCGCCAGCCTTTGCCCGGCAAACTGGCTGACGGTGAGCGGCATCAGCAGCAGCGATGACGCGAAGATGGGCGGGATGACGTTCGCGGTGTTGAGCTTGAGCGGCAGATGGCTTTTGTCCGCCTGCATCATGCCCCGCTGGGTCTGACGCTTGGGATATTGGATCAGCACGCGCCGTTGCGCGCGCTCCATGTAGCAAATGCCCAGGATCAGGCCCACCACCAGCACCACCGCGCCGATCGCGTTGAACGGCGAGGAGGCGCCGCTGCGAATGCTCTCGAGTTCGTTGACGATCGTCGTCGGAAGCTGGGCGACGATGCCCGACATGATGATCAGCGACACGCCGTTGCCGATGCCGCGACTGGTGATTTGCTCGCCGAGCCACATCAGGAACATGGTACCGCCGATCAGCGAGATCACCGCCGAGACACGGAAGATGATGCCGGGCTGGACGACTGCCGACATGCCCTGCGCCGCGCCCCAATTCTCCAGGCCGACCGCGATGAAATAGCCCTGGATCGCGGTGAGCCCGACCGTGCCGTAGCGGGTATATTGGTTGAGCTTCTTGCGCCCGCTCTCGCCTTCCTTCTTGATCGCCGCGAGCGTCGGCGACAGCGAGGTGGCGAGCTGCACCACGATCGAGGCGGTGATGTAGGGCATCACGCCAAGCGCGATCAGGCTCATGCGCTGAAGCGCACCGCCGGAGAAATTGTTGAAGAAATCGAGCACGCCACCCTTGGTGGTATCGAACAAGGTGGCAAGTGCGCGCGGATCGAGCCCCGGCAGCGGAACATGGCTCAGGAAACGGAAGATGATCAGCGCGCCCAGCGTGAACCAGAGCCGCTTCTTGAGCTCGGTCGCCTTCGCGAATTGCGACAGGCTCATGTTCGATGCGAGCTGTTCGGCTGCGGATGCCATGCGGTTTCGGCCTCGAATATCTTAATAGCGGCGGAGGCTTAATCCATGCCCCCGGCGCCTCATATAGTGCGTTGGGCTGGCTTGTCTAATGCGCAAGGCGCACCGCGCCGAACCTGCTTCTTCATTCGCCGAACATCCGCCGCGACGCATGTCGCGACACGTCCAAACAGGTCCAGCGACGCGCTTAGCCCTTCTTCGCGGCCTTGGCGCTGCCCTTCTTGGCGGCTGCCTTTTCCGCGGCGGGAACGACTTCGATCAGCTCGATCGATCCGCCCGCCTTCTCGATCGCCTCGCGCGCTCCGGCGGAGATGCCGGCAACCTTGAAGGAAAGCTTGGCGGAAAGCTCGCCCTTGCCGAGAATGCGCACGCCATCCTTGCCGCCGCGCGCGATACCGGCCGCCTTCAGCGCCGCATGATCGATCGTGCCCTTCCCGTCGAGCTTGCCGGCGTCGACGAGCTTCTGGATGGCGCCGATGTTCACCTCGGCATA
>CBFRWL010000053.1:0-11372 GCA_965727025.1 uncultured Sphingomonas sp. | reverse complement strand
CATATAGGGATTAGGAATGGCTTTGTCGCCCCTTTGTAACATTTATCCTGGGATCAGCGGTTGCGTGCGGGCCATGAGCCGCGTAGCGCTCCGCGAATGAGCGCGGAAAATACGCACGATCGGGAGCAAGGCCTCGCTTTTCTACCGAAATTCGATGCGGCAGGATTGGTTACGGCGGTCGTAACGGATGCGACGTCCGGCGCGGTGCTGATGGTCGCGCATATGAACCAGGAGGCGATCGATGCCACGATCGCCACAGGCCAGGCGCATTTCTGGTCGCGCTCCCGCGAAAAGTTATGGCGCAAGGGCGAGACCTCGGGCCATGTGCTCGACGTCCAGGAGATTCGCGTCGATTGCGATCAGGACGCATTGCTTATCATCGCGAACGCGGCCGGGCCGGCTTGCCATACCGGCGCCACCACTTGCTTTTATCGTCGCCTGGAGAATGGCAGGCTGACGCGATAATTATCGCTCGCGCTGCCACTTTCCGGCTTCATCCTGCTTCCAGTAGCGCAGGTTCAAGCCTTCGATCTTACCGAGTGAGCGCCAAGCTTCGCGGGCCTCCTGGATGCGGTCTTCGCCAAAGAACAGGAAGGCGCGATCGAACTTGAGCGCATCTTCACGCCAAATCCCGTCGCCCAACGCGATGTTCCGTGCCAGATTCGAAGCTTCGCAGCTCGCAGTGATCAGCACCGGCTGATCTTGCTCGCCAGACTTGCCGGCGCGGCCATGCGGCAGGAAACTTTCGGGTCGGTAGTTCCAAAGATGGGCGTCGAGCCGTTCGGCCAGAGCTTCGTCTTCCGAGACGATGAGTAGCCGGCCGCCCTCCTCAAGCACACGTTCGGCAATCCGAGGCAGCACGCGTTCGACGGGGGTGCGGGTCAAGTGGTAGAAATCAACCTGCACCGTCCCTCCCGGTCAACCTTCGAAATTCTCGGCCACAAAACGATCCAGAAGCCGGACGCCATAGCCGGTCGCGCCCTTCTCCCAAAGCGTTCCGGGCTTGGATGCCCACACCATGCCAGCAATGTCGAGATGGGCCCAGCGAACGCCATTCTCGATAAAGCGCTTGATGAACTGCGCCGCCGTGATCGATCCCCCCTCGCGCGGACCGACATTCTTGATGTCTGCGATCGGCGAATCGATCATCTTGTCGAAAGCCGGCCCGAGCGGCATCCGCCAAAGCACGTCGCCGGAATCTCTGCCGGCCTTGAGCAGTTGATCGGCAAGCTCATCGTCATTGGCGAAGAGGCCCCCATATTCGTGGCCAAGGCTGATGATCATCGCACCGGTGAGCGTCGCCAGATCGACGATGGTCTTCGGTTGATATTTCCGCTGCAGCCAGGTCAGCGCGTCGCAAAGCACCAACCGCCCCTCGGCGTCGGTGTTGATCACCTCGACCGTCTGACCAGACATGGTGGTGACGACATCGCCGGGCCGCTGCGCGGTGCCGGACGGCATATTCTCGACGAGACCGCACACGCCGATGACATTGGCCTTGGCCTTCCGGGAGGCAAGCGCCTTCATCGCGCCCGCGACGGCCGCTGCTCCACCCATGTCCCACTTCATATCCTCCATGCCGGCGGCGGGCTTGATCGAGATGCCGCCGGTATCGAAGGTCACGCCCTTGCCGACGAAGGCGACCGGCTCACGGTCGCCACCGCCATTCCACCGCATGGCGAGCAGACGCGGAGCGCGGGCAGAGCCCTGCGCCACGCCGAGCAGGGCGCCCATGCCAGCCTCGCGCATCGCGGTCTCGTCCAGCACCTCCAGTTCGACGCCCAGCGATTCAAGCGCGCGCGCGCGCTCAACGAAGCTCTCGGGATAAATGATGTTGGCGGGCTCGGTCACAAGCTCGCGCGCAAAGGCCACTCCGCCGGCAACGGCTTCCAGCCGGTGCCAGGCCTCGTCCGTGCCCGCAGGGGCACCCACAATCAGAAGTTCAGTGAGCGTAGGCTTGGATTTAGCCGCGAGCTTGGTGCGATAGACGTCATGCCGCCAGCTTCGCAGCACCGCACCTGACGCGAGCCGCGCCACATAGTCCGCAGAAATCTGGTCCTTCACCGCGACGAGATCGACGACAAGCTGGGTCTCGCCGGACGTCAACAGCCGCGCGGAGAGCGCTGCCCCTGCCTTTTCGGAGGATTCTGCAGACGGTTCGTTACCAAGGCCCACCAACAGCACCTGGCTGGCCTGCCCGTTTTGCGCGACAAAAAATGATGCGATACTGCCTGCTTCTCCTTCGAAGCGCGCCGATGCCAGCGCGCGATCGACCAGGGCGCGAGTTGCCGAAACGGCGGTGGCGGCGCGCTCGGCCGACTCCGCAGCGGACGTCACCGGCAGCGCGATAATAGCGGGATTGGCCGGACGTGACTCAACAAGACGGACCTGTATCAACGCATTACCTTCCTTCTAGCCTCAGTAGGCCTGATGGCTCCTAAGCGAACAAGAACGCACAGGCAAAGCCAGCTTTCCGCGATTGCAGCGCAGGCGCGCTAATGCAATAGGCGGCGCGTGCCATGCGCGGGATCCGAATGATCGAAGTTCAGTTTAGCAAGCTCGTCAAGCTCGGCGTGGCTCCGCTCGCATTGCTGATGGCAGATATGGCGATGGCGCAGGATCTGACGCGGACGCCGCCTCCCCCTCTCGTGACGGATATCGCGCAGCCCGCCAGCGACAAGGAAGTGGCGTTCAGCGCTGATCAGCTCAACTATGACAGCAATGCGGACATCGTCACGGCCGAAGGCAATGTCCATATGCTGCGCGAGGGCAACAAGCTTCGCGCCGACAAGGTGGTGTGGAACCGGAAGACCGGCGAGGTCACCGCCTCCGGCAATGTCGCGGTCGTCAATCCCTCGGGCGACACTGCCTATGGCGACGTGGTCACGCTCAAGGATACGCTGAAGGACGGGGTCGTCGAAAATCTCCTGCTTGTGCTCGAGGACGGCGGACGTCTTGCCGCACGCAAAGCGGTGCGCGTAAATGGGATCACGACGCTGACCGGCGCCGCCTATACGCCGTGCGCCGTGCTGGATTCGAAGGGCTGCCCCAAGGATCCGGTCTGGAAAATTTCTGCGGTCAAGGTGGTGCATGATCCGAACAAGCACCGCATTTTTTACAAAGGCGCGCGTCTCAGCCTGTTCGGGGCGCCGCTCATTCCCCTGCCGGGGCTTTCGCATCCCGACGGTAGTGGCGGCGCCGGTTCAGGCCTTCTCGTGCCGGACATCAGCTATAGCAAAACCAACGGGTTCGAATTCGCCGTACCGGTTTATTTTGCGATTGCCCCCAATCGTGATCTGACGCTGACGCCGCATATCTATACCGATGTACCTCCCGCACTCGAACTTGAATATCGGGCGCTGACCGGGAATGGGGCCTACCGTGTGGGCGGCATGATCACCTACAGCTCCCGCATGGCGGCGACATTGAACGCAACCGGCCCAAGCGACCGCACCTTGCGCGGCTATGTCGATATCGCCGGCCGCTTCCAACCCGATAGCGATTGGACTCTGAGCGGGTCGGTACTGGCCACGACCGACAAGACATTCCTGCGGCGCTACGATATTTCGGACAATGACCGCCTGCGCTCGACGCTCGACGCCGAGCGGATCACGCCTGACAGCTACCTCAGCATCGCGGGCTGGGTGACCCAGACACTGCGCGTTGGCGACAGCCAGAAGCTTCAGCCGGCCGCCCTGCCGGCAATCGATTATCGCCGCAAACTGGACGATCCCTTGTTGGGAGGACGGATAGAGCTACAGGCAAACAGCCTGGCGCTGATCCGGACAGCCGGCCAGGACACGCAGCGCGCCTTTGCGGCGATCAAATGGGACCTTCGCCGCTACACCAACTGGGGGCAGGAAGTTACCTTCACGCTTTACGGCCGCGGCGACCTCTATCACACCTCGAATACCGACGAGACCACGACGATCAGCTATCGCGGTAATCCGGGCTGGAGCACGCGCGGCATCGCTGCAGCAGCCGTGGACGTACGCTGGCCGCTGGTCGGGGCGCTTTTTGACGGTGTCCAAAGGCTGACGCCAAGAGTTCAGATCGTCGCGAGCCCGCGCATCGCCAACCTCAGCATTCCCAATGAGGATGCGCGCTCGGTCGATCTGGAAGATTCCAACCTCTTCGCGCTCAACCGCTTTCCCGGCTATGATCGATGGGAGGATAGCAGCCGCGTAACCTATGGCCTCGAATGGGCTTATGAGCGGCCGCGCTTCTCCTTCGAAAGCGTGGTCGGGCAAAGCTACCGGCTCACGAGCCGAGCGAGCATCCTGCCTGATGGCACGGGTCTTTCGCATCGCTTTTCGGACATCGTCGGACGAATGACGATCCGCTATGACGACCTCGTCTCGGTCACCGACCGCTTCCGCCTCGACAAGGAAAATGGCGCAATCCGGCGCAACGAAATCACTGCCACGATCGGCACGCGCACGACCTACGTCTCCGCGAGCTATCTGCGACTGAACCGCAATATCGATCAAAGCATCGAGGATCTTCGCGACCGCGAGGAGGCACAGCTTGCCGCCCGTATCCAATTTGCGCGTTATTGGTCGCTGTTCGGATCGACGGTGGTCGATCTTACCAGCAGGCGCGAAGATCCCACTTCGACCGCGGACGGTTATGAGCCGGTTCGCGACCGGCTTGAGCTTCTTTACGAAGACGATTGCATCCAGATCGGCCTTTCCTGGCGCCGCGACTATGTCGCGGCCGGCGATGCCAAGGCGGGCAACCGCTACATGATACGGCTGGCGCTCAAGAACCTCGGTCGCTAAGCGTGCATTCAGCGTGGCGGCGGTAGGAGCTTGCCCCATCGAGGAGACTGGACGGCGTGATCGGAATCGCAAGCAGGTTGGGCAAGGCTCGCATGATGTGGGCCTTCGGAGCGGCATGCATGTGCGTGTTGCCGGCAATTAGCTTCAGCCAGACTGTGCCTGATGACGACGAGGGCGCGCCCGCGAGTGCCGGTGGCCTTAATCTGCCGACCGACGTCACGATTTTTGGCAAATCCGATCCCACGGTGCACAAGGCGACCGCGATCGTGAACGGCGCGATCATCACGGACACGGATATCGACCAACGGTTCGCGCTCGTATTGCTCGCTAATGGCGGCAAGGTCGACGAAAGCGAGCGTGAGCGGCTGCGCCTGCAGGTGCTCCGCAACTTGATCGACGAGACGTTACAAATTCAGGAAGCCAAGGCCAACGATATCACCATCTCGCAAGACGAGATCGAGCAGACCTTTGCCCGCGTGGCATCGAATTTTCGCAAGAACCCCAAGGATTTCACGACATATCTGAGCCAAGTCGGTTCTTCGGCCGCTTCGATGAAGCGTCAGATCGAAGGCGAGATGGCATGGCGCCGCCTGCTGGGCCGGCGGGTCGAGCCGTTCGTCAATGTGAGCGACGACGAGGTCAATGCAATCGTTTCACGGCTCAACGCGTCCAAGGGCGCGACTGAGCTGCATATCGGCGAAATCTATCTTTCGGGCACGCCCGCCACCATGGCAGAGATCCAGGCCAATGCCGAGCGGATCGTCGACCAGATTCGCAAGGGCGGCTCGTTCGCGGCCTATGCGAGGCAATTCTCGGAGGCATCGACTGCTGCCGTCGGCGGCGATCTCGGTTGGGTGCGGCCCGAGCAGCTTCCCGAGCCATTAGCCCAAGCCGCCAGCGGCATGGCGCCCGGACAGATCAGCGCGCCCATTGCCGTCTCGGGCGGCTATTCGATCATCGCGTTGGTGGACAAGCGCCAGGTCCTGACGGTGGATCCCCGCGACGCCGTGCTCGCCGTCAAGCAAGTCTCGATCAAGTTTGCACCGGGCGATACGGAAAAGACGGCTGCGCCCAAGGTCGAAGCCTTTGCCAAAGCGGTGGAATCGATCCAGGGCTGCGGCAATGTCGCAGCCGTCGCATCGAAGCTCGGTGCGGAGGTTGTCGATAGCGATCAGGTTCGGATCAGAGACCTGCCGCCGGCGCTGCAACAGATGATGACCAACCTCCAGATCGGCCAATCGACGCGGCCTTTCGGATCGCTGCAGGATGGTGTGCGCGCATTGGTCTTGTGCGGGCGTGACGATCCGCAAACCGCCAACGGCCCCTCCTTCGATCAGATCTATGCCCAGCTGGAGGAAGACCGGGTAAACCGGCGCGCTCAGCGCTATCTGCGCGACCTCAGGCGTGACGCGGTCGTCGAATATCGATGAGCGCCGTGCCGCGATGAACCCGATAGCGGTCTCACTGGGCGACCCATCCGGGATCGGTCCTGAAGTGATCGCGAAGGCATGGGAGCTGCGTGCCGATCACGGGTTGAAGCCGTTTTTCGGGGTGGGCGATGTGCGCTCAATCAGCGCCGTGTGGAATGGCCCCGTGGCGCAGATCAACGAGCCGGGGGACGCTCAGGCCTGTTTTTCGGCTGCGCTCCCGATCATGCACGTCCAGGATGCCGACGAGATCGTCCCCGGCCAGCCCAATGTGCAGGGTGCGCGGTGTGCGCTCCATTCCTTGGAGCTGGCCGTGGGCCTTGCCCGCTCATCCACAGCCGGAGCGCTGGTGACCGGCCCCGTAGCGAAAGCCCAGCTTTATAGGATCGGATTCACACACCCGGGGCAAACCGAATTCATCGCCGAACGTTGTGGCATTTCTTCGGCCAACATCGCAATGATGCTGGTGGGCCCCGATCTGCGGACAGTGCCCGTCACCATCCACATGCCTTTGCGTACTGTTCCCGAACGGCTGACTTCCGAATTGATCGTCGCACGCGTGCGCACGACCGATCGCGGATTGGCACGCAACTTTGGCATTGAAAGGCCGCGCATCGCCGTAGCCGGATTCAATCCGCATGCCGGCGAAGGCGGTGCGCTCGGCCGCGAGGAGCTTGATATCGTGCAGCCCGCGATCGATCAGCTCCTGGCCGAAGGCATCAATGTCACAGGCCCGCACTCGCCCGACACGCTCTTCCACCCGCGTGCCCGAGCCACTTATGATGCCGCGATATGCCTTTATCATGATCAGGCGTTGATCCCCATCAAGACGCTCTATTTCGATGAAGGGGTCAATATGACGCTTGGCTTGCCGATCGTGCGCACCGCCCCGGACCATGGCACCGCCTTCGCGATCGCTGGGCAGAATCTTGCCGAGCCGGGGGCGATGATCGCGGCGATCCGCCTCGCTGCCGAGTGCGCCGAGATTCGCACCGCGCAAGGCTGATGACCTCTTCCGAAAGCGGGCCAGCGCTTCCGCCGCTCCGGGACGTGATCAATCGTCATGGCCTCAGCGCCTCCAAGGCGCTTGGGCAAAATTTTCTGCTCGATAGCCAGTTGCTTGACCGTATCGCACGTATTCCCGGCCCGCTTGCTGGTCAGACGGTATATGAGGTCGGGCCCGGCCCGGGCGGGCTGACGCGGGCTCTCCTGTCTGCCGGCGCGCGCGTGGTCGCGGTCGAGCGCGACCGGCGCTGCCTACCCGCGCTCGCCGAGCTGGAGGGATCATTTCCCGGCATGCTGCGAATCATCGAAGGCGACGCGATGCAGATCGATGAAGCAGCAGAGCTGGGCAATGGCATCCATGTCGTGGCCAACCTGCCCTATAATGTCGGGACTGCGCTGCTCGTGCGCTGGCTCACGAGCGAGACATGGCCACCCTGGTGGCAATCGCTCACGCTGATGTTCCAGCTTGAAGTGGCTGAACGCATCGTCGCGCCGCCGAAAACGCCCGCCTATGGCCGGCTCGCCGTACTCGCGCAGTGGCGCGCCTCGGCGGCAATCGCGCTCAAAGTGCATCGCTCCGCTTTCGTGCCACCGCCGAAAGTGATGTCTGCCGTCGTTCACATCACGCCAGCGAAGCAGCCGGAGGGCGTGTCGCCACAAATCCTTGAACAGGTGACGGGCGCTGCCTTCGGTCAGCGCCGCAAGATGCTGAGGCAGAGCCTGAAAACCGTTCCGGGCGCAATCGAAGCCATCGCTGAAATTGGCATAGATCCGGAACGACGCGCCGAAACGCTGAGCGTTGCAGAATTTATCGCGCTCGCCCGGAGGTTAAGCGCTTAGGGTTTGGTGGTTTTTTCTTCCTGGCTCTTTGGCGGCACGACGGTATTCGCCTGGGCCGTCACCACTGAAGCGGGAGGACCTTTAGCGATCACTGCCGCCAAGCTCGTGGCCGGCTGACAGTTCACCTTACAAAGCGTCCTGATCTTCGCGAGATTGAGCTTGGCGCGCTCAAGCGCACCTTTTTCGACCATCGCCTCGCCTTGCGCGGCCAGCACTGCCGGATCATTGGGCTCGATCGCGAGCGCTTCGAAATAGAGCCGGATTGCCTTGCCAGGCAGCCCCTGCTTACGGGCCACTTCGGCGAGGCCGGTGAAGCCGCTGCGATTGCGCGGATCGACCGCCAGCGCAGTTTCGTAAAGATCCTCTGCCCCTGAGAGATTGCCGCTGCGACGCGCCGCATCCGCTTGCGCCACCAGCGCAGTGGAACGCGGATCGATCTGATTATCGGGCTTCTGGGAGAGGCCGCTGCTCGAAACCACGGCAAACATCAGCGACAACGAAAATGCAATCGGCGAAAAACGCATCAAATACTCCGCACACCTGCTCGATTCCGTCTTTAGCACGGCGCGGCCAATCTCGCGATGAAAAAGCCATCAGTACCGTCATGTGCTGGCGTAAGCAGAATTCCGGCGCCGCAGCTGCGTCCGGCTGCCAGCGTGGGCCGATCGATCGACCACCCTTCATGCCGGCTCAGAAACGCCTCAATGGGATCGGCGCCTTCCTCCCGCAAGAGCGAGCATACGACATAAACGAGCCTCCCGCCCGGTCGCACCAGACGCGCGCCGGTTTCGAGCAAATGCGCTTGAAGAGTGGCAAGCTGATCCAGAGCAGCAGGGGTGAGGCGCCATCGGGCCTCGGGATTGCGGCGCCATGTTCCCGTTCCAGAACAGGGCGCGTCGATCAGGACGAGATCCGCAGTCGCCTTGAGATCGGCCAGCATATCGCCTTCGCGTCCAGGATCGAGCAACCGTGTGTCGACGATCCCGGCGCCCGCACGCTCGGCTCTTGGCGGCAATCTCGACAGCCGGCTGCGGTTTACGTCGCAGGCCACGATCCGCCCGCGATCCTCCATCATCGCCGCAAGCGCCAGCGTCTTGCCACCCGCTCCTGCACAAAGATCGACGACGGTCATCCCGGCCTTGGCACCGGTGGCGAGCGCCGCAAGCTGCGAGCCCTCGTCCTGAACCTCCACGACGCCGTCGGCCCATAGCGGAGATCGTTCGATCTGCGTTCCTTCCGGCAGGCGAAGGCTATCCGGGGCGTGGGGCGTCAGCGAAGCATTTTCCAACATCCGCGCGACTGCTGCGCGGTCAGACTTCAGGCGGTTGACCCGAACGTCGAGAGGCGCGCGCTCTAGCAAAGCCGGAAATTCTTCTTCGCCAATCGTGCGATGAAGGCGCCCGGCCAGCCAAGCAGGCACTGTTCCCGAGGTTGAAGCGCGCTCACCATCCTCGATCGGCACTGGAGCGTGGGCGGACCCATCAAAGAGGGCTCCGAGTTCTGGCCGCTGCCTTGCCAGGGCGACCATGGCGGCACGCCCACTGGACGGCAGCTCGGCTGTGTTGCGAATGGCGGCATAGACGAGCTCGCGGATTGCTCTGCGATCTTTCGATCCGGCATAGCGCCGCGTTTTGAAATAGCGCGCGATCAGTGTGTCGGCGGCTGCGCCCTTCCCTCTGGCAGCTGCCACGATCTCGTCGAGCAGATCGATAGCAGCCTGCGCCCGCGCCTGCGGCGTCATGCGAAAGCCTTAGGGCTCAGCCTTGGAAGGCGTTCGCGCGCGATGCCTTCACCGCGTCGGATAATTGGGCGCCTCGCGCGTGATCGTGACGTCATGAACGTGGCTTTCACGCAGGCCCGCATTGGTAATGCGTACGAAGCGTGCCTTCTCGCGAAGCTCCTCGACCGTGCGAGCGCCAGTGTAGCCCATGGCTGCTTTCACGCCGCCGACAAGCTGGTGGATCACCTCGCGCGCGGGGCCTTTATAAGGCACCTGGCCCTCAATCCCCTCGGGCACCAGCTTGAGCTGATCCTTGATGTCCTGCTGGAAATAGCGGTCGGCCGAACCACGCGCCATTGCGCCGACCGAGCCCATGCCGCGGTAGCTCTTATAAGCCCGCCCCTGATAGAGGAAGGTCTCGCCCGGGGCTTCGTCCGTTCCCGCCAGCAGCGATCCGACCATCACTGTTGATGCGCCCGCTGCAAGTGCCTTGGCGATGTCGCCGGAGGTGCGCAGCCCTCCATCGGCGATGATCGGAACATTCGCTCGCGCCGCGGCCTCGGCGGATTGCATCACGGCGGTAAGCTGCGGCACGCCCACGCCAGCCACCACGCGGGTGGTACAGATCGAGCCGGGGCCGATGCCGACCTTCACGCCATCCGCGCCAGCGTCGATCAAGGCCTGCGTCGCTTCGGCGGTTGCGACGTTTCCGGCGACCACCTGAACCGAGTTCGAAAGCTTCTTCACGCGCTCGACGGCCCGTGCGACGTCCTTGTTATGCCCGTGCGCGGTGTCGATCACGATCAAGTCACACTCGGCATCGATCAGCGCCTCGGTTCGGGCGAAGCCGAGGTCGCCAACCGTTGTTGCGGCCGCGACGCGCAGCCGCCCTGCCTCGTCCTTGGTCGCCGCCGGATAGGTGACCGCTTTCTCGATATCCTTGACCGTGATCAGGCCGATGCAGCGATACGCGTCATCGACCACGATCAGCTTCTCGATCCGCCGCTGGTGCAGCAAGCGACGCGCTTCGTCCTGGCTGACCCCGGCGGGCACGGTGGCGAGGTTCTGGCTCGTCATCAGTTCGGAAACCGGTTGCTGCATATTCTCGGCGAAGCGGACGTCGCGGTTGGTGAGAATCCCGACCAGCTTGCCTGACGGCTCGACCACCGGAATGCCGGAAATTTTATGTCGCGCCATCAGCTCGAGCGCGTCCGCCAGCGTCTGACTGGGCGCCATCGTAATCGGGTTCACAACCATCCCTGATTCGAAGCGCTTCACCGCGCGAACGGCAGCGGTCTGTTCCTCGACCGACAGATTGCGGTGGAGCACGCCGATCCCGCCGAGCTGCGCCATCACGATCGCCATATCGGCTTCGGTGACCGTATCCATCGCAGACGATAATATCGGAATGTTCAGCCCAATCGCCTTCGTCAGGCGCGTGCGGGTATCCGCCTGACTCGGAAGGACTTCAGACGGCCCCGGCTGCAACAGAACGTCGTCGAAGGTTAGACCGAGCGGAATATCCATAGGCTTTGCGAATCCTCAGGGGGGAGCGGGATTCGCGGCTGTATAGGCAGAGGCAGCGCCAAGTGCCACAGG
>CBFRWL010000052.1:0-11462 GCA_965727025.1 uncultured Sphingomonas sp. | reverse complement strand
CGAAACCATGCCGACCTTGGGCGGGGAGGGAATTTCCAATGCCATGATGTGGCGGGGCACATAGGGATTTCCGGAGGAAATGTCACCTCCTGCTCTGGAACAGCGTGCAGCTAATCTGAACCGTTCGTTTCGAGCGAGGTTCGAGCTAGTCGAGAACCGAAGTCGAGAAAGTCCATCCCGGCCTGAATTCTCGATACGCCTTCTCGGCAGGCTCGAAGGCTACTCGAACCAAACGGAAGCGATTCGGCTTTCCTGCTCGTCGCGCCAAATGCCGCACATTACCGATTAGGCAGATGCTCGCGCGGATCGACCGGGGTACGGCCCTTGCGGATCTCGAAGTGAAGCTGGTCTTCCGAGGCGAGCCCGGCTTCGGCGACGGTCGCGATCACATCGCCCTTTTCCACGGATTGGCCACGGGTCACCGCGATCTGCTGGCAATGGCCATAAGCGGTGAGCCAGCCATTGCCATGCTTGATGAGAACTAGGCCGCCATAGATCGCCACATCGGTGCCGACATAGGCGACGACGCCGTCGGCCGCTGCTCGGATCGGGGTGCCGATTTCGGCCGCGATGTTGATACCGTCATTGCGGCGGCCATTGCCCAAGTCCCCGAACCGGCGGACGACTTTGCCTGCGAGTGGCCACGCGAACTGACCGCCGAAATCCTCACTGGGCGTGGCAACGGCTGTGGTCGGCGAAATGGGCTTGGCCGGGCTCGGCGTCGGCGGGGCGGGGGCGGCGTTTTCCGCCAAGGCCGGCTCGCCGCCGGTCACGATATCATCGATATCGAGCTGGAAAGCCTCCGCCCGCTGTTCGAGCGTCATATTGGCTGCTTCCTGCGCAGAGGGCAGAAGCAAGCGCTGTCCCTCCCGCAGAACGAAGGGTTCTTCGAGATGGTTCATGGTGGCCACCTTGGACCAGTCGACGCCATAGGCGCGGGCGATCGCGATGCCGCTCTCGCCTTTCTTGACCAGGTGGTAACGGCCGGCGGGAATTTTCAGCTTCTGGCCGGCTTTGACGACAAAGGGCGGCTTGATGCCGTTTTCGTGCGCGATCATGTCCGCCGATGCGCCGGTGACATTGGCGATATGGCTGAGCGTGTCACCGCGCTTCACCGAGTAGCTGGTGGCTGCGACGGTTACTGCATCCGGCGCGACCGGCTTGACCACCCATGCCGGCGGTGGGGCCGGTGCCGCAGCGACGGGAGGCTCGTAAGGGGGCACAGGTTCGGGCACCGGTTTGCTCGGCGGGAGTGGGAGCGGCGCGGCAACTGGAGGCGCTGGCGGAGGTACGGCCTTGCGCGGGGGCGGCGGCGGCAGATGCGGCCGCGTGGGCGAGGGGATGCAGCCGGCGAGCGCAATTGGAAGCAGCAAGGCAATCAAAGGCGCGAAAGCTCTTCCGACCATCGCGCCGGTCATAGCAAGATGATGGGGGAGCGCTAGTGTCTAATGTCCCCCACCGCCGTCAGAAGCCGCCTAGAACACCGGCTCGTTGGCGGGATCATCATCGGGATGGGTAATCACCTCGCCATGAATGCCGCATTCCACCTTATCCCAGCCCCGCCAGCGACCCGCGCGCGGATCTTCGCCCGGCTTGACGACGCTCGTGCATGGCGCGCAGCCGATCGACAGATAACCTTGTGCTTCGAGCGGGTGGCGCGGAAGCTGATGTTCCTCGAAATAAGCGTCCAGATCGGCCTTGACCCAATCGCCGAGCGGATTGACCTTGAGGCGGCCATCCTCGATCTCAAAGCGCGGCAGATTGGTCCGCGTCTGCGACTGAAAGGCCTTGCGCCCCGAAATCCAGCTATCGAGACCTTGCTTGGCGCGCGCGAGCGGCTCGACCTTGCGGATCTCGCAGCAGCCGTCCGGATCGTAGGACCAGCGGAGCCCGGTCTCGTCCTTCTTCGCCAGGGCGACAGGATCCGGCACGATCGTCTTGCGGTTGTGCATGCCAAGATGATCAAGCAGCGTATCGCGATATTCCAGCGTTTCCGGAAACATCTTGAGCGTGTCGACGAAGATGACAGGCGTGTCCGGAGCGACGCGGGCGATCAGGCTTAGCAGAACGGCGCTCTCGGTGCCGAACGAGGAAACGACCGCGGTTTCACCGAGGATGCCCTCCTCGAACAGCACGCGAAGCATCTCCACCGTATCGACGCCTGCGAAACGGGCATTCAGTGCATCCGCATCAGCCTGCGTGAAAGCTGGACGGACATCGATCATATCGAGCTTGCGGGCAGCCTCAGCCATGCCGGAGTTTCCAAACCGGGACCGCTTCATCAGCGGCGGATTGATAAAAGAAATCATAGCGCTTCAGCGCGGCGTCCAGCACGTGCGGGTCGATCGGAGCATCGGGCGCGAAGCTGTCGAAGCCGCAGCGGCGCATGAACAGCATCTGATCGACCAGCACGTCGCCCGACGCGCGGATCTCGCCTTTATAGCCCGCCTCTCGAAGGATGCGGGCGGAGGAGTAACCGCGGCCGTCGCGAAAACGCGGGAAATCGATCTCGACCAGCGCGACGCGATCGAGATGCGGGATCAGGTGCCGCGCATCCTCGCCCGCCTCGATGCGGACAGCGGTCGCGTTCGACTGCCCGAGGAACGCCTCCAGAGAAACGGCCGGTTCCTCATGTTCGGCATCATCGCGGAAGCGGAGCACATTATCCATAGATCGCCTCCTTGAACGGGTCCATGCCGACGCGGCGATAGGTATCGAGAAAGCGTTCGCCCTCGACACGTTCGCGGAGATACACCGCAGTCGCCTTTTCGACCGCGTCGACGATCCCGTCCTCGTCAAAGCCGGGACCGGTGATTTTGCCGAGGCTGGCATCCTCCGCACCCGAGCCGCCGAGCAGGAGCTGGTAATTCTCGGTGCCTTTGCGGTCGACGCCGAGGATACCGATATGCCCGGCATGATGATGGCCGCACGCGTTGATGCAGCCGGAGATCTTGATCTTGAGTTCGCCCAATTCGCGCTGCCGGCCCTGATCGGCAAAGCGCGCCGCGATCTTCTGCGCAACCGGGATCGACCGCGCGTTGGCGAGACTGCAATAATCGAGACCCGGGCAGGCAATGATGTCCGTGACCAGATCGAGATTGGGTTCGGCAAGCCCCGCATCGCGCAGCGTCTGCCAAAGGCCGTACAAAGCATCCTTGCGGACGTGCGGCAACACGAGGTTTTGCGCATGCGTGGCGCGCAGCTCGTCGAAGCTGTGCCGCTCGGCGAGATCGGCCACCAGATCGATTTGATCCGCCGAGATGTCGCCAGGAATGCCGCCCGTCGGCTTCAGGCTGATGTTGACGATCGCATAGCCCGGCCTCTTGTGGGCAGCGACATTCTGATCGAGCCAAAGCGCGAAATCGGGATCGCTGCGATCGAGTTCGTCGCTCAGGTCGGTCGCGAACGGCGGCTCGGGAAAATAGGCAGCAATCCGGTCAAACTCGACGCGCGGCACATCGGAACCATTGGGCAGGATCGCCTGCCACTCCTCCTCGACCTGACGGGTGAACTCGGCTTGCCCGATCTCGTGCACCAGGATCTTGATGCGCTGCTTGTGAATATTGTCGCGTCGCGCCCAGCGGTTCCACACGCGGAGCACCGCTTCGAGATAGCTGAACAAATTGTCCGCAGGCAGGAATGGACGGATCAATGGCGCGACGAAGGGGGTGCGGCCCATGCCGCCGCCGACATAGACCTCGAAGCCCAACTCGCCACTCTCATTCTTCACCAATTTGAGACCAACATCGTGAAGGCGGATCGCTGCGCGATCTTCTTCGGCGGCGGTCAAGGCGATCTTGAACTTGCGCGGCAGGTAGCTGAACTCGGGATGGAATGTCGTCGCCTGGCGCACCAGCTCGGCCCAGGGGCGCGGATCGCAAATCTCGTCGGCGGCCGCTCCGGCATATTGATCCGACGAGATATTGCGGATGCTCTCGCCGCTCGTTTGGATGGCGTGCATCTCGACGGTGGCGAGATCGGCCAGGATATCCGGCGCCTCCTCCAGCTTGATCCAGTTGTACTGGATGTTCTGGCGGGTGGTGAAATGGCCGTAACCGCGATCATATTTCCGCGCGATATGGCCCAGCATGCGCATCTGGCGGCCGTCCAACGTGCCATAAGGAATCGCGACGCGCAGCATATAGGCGTGAAGCTGGAGATAGAGCCCGTTCTTGAGCCGCAGCGGCTTGAACTGATCGTCCGTCAGCGCGCCAGCCAGCCGCCGAGCCGTCTGCTCACGGAATTCCTCGACGCGGGCGTCGACGATCGACTGATCATATTTGTCATATTTGTACATTTCAGTTCTTCCGCTTCCCGCCAGCCCGAGCCGTTCCACCCGCACCTGCGGCACCAAAGGAGACGAACGAGATCATATAACCCAGCTTCCTGCCGCAGGGTCGGCCGGCTTGAGGTTAAGATCGGGGCGCACGGTCGGGCCGATTGCACGGATCCGTTCCTTGATATGCGCCGGGCGCGGGCCATTCGGCGTCGCCTCTCCGTCGATCACATAGGCGCCATTCACCCGAAGCGCCGCCTGCTCCGTCTGAGCCAGAGCATCCGCATGCTCGCCGGCGTCGACGGCATCGGCGACATGGATCGACCAGCCGTCACCTGCCCACCAGATAACCGCGCCGGTCTTCAGATCATTTCCGGTGACGATTTTCAAAATTGCTCCTCCGCCTGCGCCGCGAGCGTCCGAAGCCGATTTTCGGCATCGGACAACAGCACGACTTCGCCGACGACGATGATCGCCGGGCTCTGTACATTCTCACGCTGTACCATTTCGCCAAGATCGGCCAACAGCGTCCGCATCGCGCGGCCGCCATCGAGCGTTGCCCGCTCCAGCACCGCGACCGGCATATCGGGTGCGACGCCATCGGCCATCAGCTTGTCGGCAATATCCGGGCAGGTCGCAACGCCCATATAGATGACGAGCGTGCGGCCCTTGCCGGCAAGCCCCGACCAATCCTGCCCAGCCAGGCCCTTGCATTGTCCGGCCACGAAACTGACCGCGCTCGACCAATCGCGGTGGGTGAGCGGAAGCATCGATTCCGCAGCCGCGCCCAGCGCCGCCGAAACTCCCGGAATGACCTCGACCGGCAGTCCCGCCGAGCGTACGGCTTCCACTTCCTCGCCGCCGCGGCCGAAGATGAACGGATCGCCCCCCTTCAGGCGAACGACGATCGATCCAGCTTTGACGTGCGCGACAATCAGCGCATTGATCGCATCCTGCGGCATGGTGTGACGATTGCGTTGCTTGGCCACTGAAATACGCTGCGTATCGGGCCGCGCATAATCGAGCACCCGTGGATCGATCAGGCCATCATGGACGATCACGTCCGCGCTTTTCAGCGCTTCGACGGCACGGATCGTGAGCAGCCCCGGATCACCCGGGCCAGCGCCGACGAGAATGACGCGCCCGCGCGCGTCCGGATCAAGCAGACTTCCCATGGAGCGCAGATGCGCCTTGCGTGCGGGTGTTTCAAACGAACCCTTCTTGGGCTGGCGCTAGAATAGGTTTAGCCGCGTGGATCAACTTCGCGCATCGCTTCGCCCATTTGGCGGATGGCGGCGATCTTGGCGTTGAAAGGCGCCCAGTCGTCTTCCGCATCGATCCGAGACCAGATCGCCTCGACCTCTTCGATGTGCATGGAGCAAGGCGCCGGTTCGCTCCAATAGCCATGGCGAAGCGTCGTGGAAGGTTCATAGTCAGCGACCGCCTGCCTGAACTGATCGAAGGCAGGGGCGGTGTAGGCGGCATCTGCCTCGCCGGTCCGGGTTGCTCCGCCGCGCCAGTCGAAGAAGAAGCGGTCGATCAGAACGTCGCTCTCCTCAAGCGCGATCATCATCGCGCGCGCCAACGCCGCATCGCGATTCTCGTCCTTCGGCTGGACCCCAAGCCGAGCGATCACTGCCTTATCGAGTTCGCGCTGGAACAAGGCGGGGAAGGCTTCCAGCTCCGTAACGAGTGGTTCGGGCTGCTCGATCACGCGTAGGGCAATCGCAAGCTGAACCACATCCCAATGAATGGCCTGCGCCTGCCGGCCGAACGCGTAAAGCCCATTATGGTCGAAATAAGCGGCGGTGAAGCCGGGCTCCCAGCGCGGCGTGAAGCGCCAAGGCCCATAATCGAAACTCTCGGCCGAGACATTGATATTGTCGCTGTTCAAAACGCCATGCACAAAGCCGGCGGCCATATAGGATGCCGCGAGCTTGGCGGTACGCTCAACGACCCTGCGCAGCAGGCGTATGGGTGCATCGGGCGAACCCTCCTCGCCGTAGAAACGCGCCAGGCTGTAGGTGATGAGCCGCTTGAGACTGTCTGCATCGCCCAGCGCCGCGAGCCGTTGAAAGCTGCCGATGCGGATATGGCCATTGCTCAGGCGGACGAGCACCGAGGAGCGGGTGGGGGAGGGCTCGTCGCCGCGATTGAGCGCTTCGCCCGTCTCGATCAGCGAGAAGCTTTTCGAGGTTTCGACCCCCAGCGCTTCGAGCATTTCGGTGGCGAGCACCTCGCGCACACCGCCCTTCAACGTGAGCCGGCCATCGCCGAAGCGGCTGTATGGCGTCTGGCCCGAGCCCTTGGTACCGAGATCGAGCAGCCGATCATTATTGTCGCGAAGCTGGGCAAACAGGAAGCCTCGGCCATCGCCGATATCCGGGTTGTAAACGCGAAACTGATGGCCGTGATAGCGCAGCGCCAGCGGCTCTCTCAGATTGTCCGGGAGCGGCTCGAAACGGCCGAAATGGGCGATCCATTGCTCGTCCGACAGATCGGCCAAGCCCACGGCGCCGTCCCACCGATCGTTACGGAAGCGCAGGATATGTTGCGGAAAACTGGCAGCGCGGACGGGATCGGCGATGAAATCAGCGATCTCGTTGATCGCCGGATCGGGACGATAATCGGAAGGTTGCGGGAGCGCGGGCATACCGCGATATGGGAGGTGCTGCTAAGGGGTGCAACCATGACGGCTTGGAGCGACGGATTTTGGTGGTCGAAAGACGCGCTCCGACTTCATTATCGCGACTATCCCGGCCGGGAGGATCGGCCGCCGATCATTTGCCTGCCGGGGCTGACGCGAAATGCGCGAGACTTTGCCGAGCTGGCGGCGCGACTGAGCGGCGAGTGGCGCGTCATCTGTCCTGAGCTGCGCGGGCGCGGCGAGAGCGCTTATGCCAAGGATCCGATGACTTATGTACCGCTCTTTTATCTCCAGGATCTCGAAGCGCTGATCGCCGAACTCAAGCTCGACACGATCATTCTGTTCGGCACATCGCTTGGCGGCATCCTGACGATGCTGATGGCAAGCGCCGGCCACGCCAAAGTCGCCGCCGCGCTGCTCAACGATGTCGGGCCGGTGATCGAGCAGCGCGGGTTAGACCGGATTCGCAGTTATGTCGGCAAACAGGTGAATTGGCCGACTTGGCTCCATGCCGCCCGCGCGATCTCGGAACAGCAGCGGGACGCTTATCCAGGCTATAAGCTCGCGGATTGGCTGGGCATGGCTAAAAGGCTGTGCAAGCTCACGCCGGCGGGCCGTATCGTCTATGATTATGATATGCGGATCGCCGAGCCGTTCCGGTTGCCGGGTGGCGAGGCTGGCGTCGACCTCTGGCCTGCCTTCAACAGCCTGCGCAAAATGCCGGCCGCGCTGGTTCGCGGCGCACGATCGGACATATTGTCGCATGAGGCCGCCACCGAGATGGTGTCGCGGCATCCGGAGCTCGATTATGTGGTGGTGCCCAATGTGGGCCACGCCCCCACGCTGATTGAGCCGGAATGCGGCGCGGCGATCGATCGATTGCTGGCCAAGGTCAGCGGCTGAGGCGTGGCCGTACGCATCCTCCACGTCCACTCGACATTTACGCTGGGCGGCAAGGAAGCGCGGGCGGTGCGGCTCATGAACGCGTTCGGCGCGCGCGCGCAGCACACCATCATCAGCACGGTGGCAGGCGCACTGGATGCGCGGGCGGCGATCGCCGAAAATATTGCTGTCGCCTTTCCCGACGAGCATCCCCCCTTCATCGGCAAGCCTTCGATCGGCCGTTACCTGGCAATCGCGCGCTACCTGCGGAATTTCGATCTCATCCTTACCTATAATTGGGGCGCGATGGATGCGGTCGGCGCGCATCGCCTGTTCGCCAGAGCGTTGAAGCTTCCGCCGCTGATCCATCATGAGGATGGTTTCAATCAGGATGAAGCAGAGCGGCAAAAGCCCGCCCGCGTCTGGTTTCGGCGGGCCGTACTCGGGACCGCTCATGCGCTGGTGGTGCCGTCGCACACATTGGAGCGGATCGCGTTGACGTCATGGCGGCAGCCGAACGCCCGCGTGCACCGCATTGCCAACGGGATTCCTCTGGACCGCTATGTTTCCGTCGCTCCCGAGCCCGCTACTGCGAACGAGTTGGTGGTCGGAACCATCGCCGGGCTTCGCGCGGTCAAGAATTTGCCTCGCCTCGTCAGGGCGTTCGCTGCTTCCGGAATCGGCGGGCGGCTTCGGATCATAGGGGAGGGGCCGGAACGCAGCGCGATCCTTCAGGCCGCAGCGGAGCTTGGGATAGCGGACAGGCTTGACCTTCCCGGTTTCAATCCGGATCCTGCGGCGGCGCTCCGCGACATCGATATCTTCGCGCTCTCATCGGACAGCGAGCAGCAGCCGATTTCGCTGATCGAGGCGATGGCATCGGGCCTGCCAGTGGTCTCGACCGACGTCGGGGACGTGCGGGAGATGGTGAGCGACGAAAATTCGTCTCTCATCGTGCCCGCGTCGCATGAGAATCTTTTCGCCGAAGCTCTCTCCAAAATGGCTGCAAATATGTCCGATCGCGTCGCAATTGGCGCAGCCAACCGGGCTAAAGCCTTGCAAATTTTCGGTGAAAAGACGATGGTTGATCGATATCGCGCTCTCTATGAGGCCGCGATGGGGCAACAGGGCGCGCTTGCTGGCGACACATGATAAATCGCGCATTTCGAAGCGATTTGGTCTAAGGGCGCCACCAAGCGAATCTGGAGGGATGATTGTTCAAGGGTCTTCGGCCGATACTCTATGGCGGACGCGAGGTTTGGCCGCTGATTGAAGGCGGCAAAGGTGTAGCTGTTACCAACCATATGAGTTCGGGTGCCTGGGCCGCCGCCGGCGGGATCGGCACGGTCTCCGCGGTGAACGCCGACAGCTATGATCCGGAGGGCAAGATCATCCCGCAAATCTACCGCGCGCTGACGCGGCGCGAGCGGCATGAAGAGTTGATCGAATATGCGATCAAGGGCGCGGTCGAGCAGGTGAAACGCGCATTTGACGTAGCTGGCGGAAAGGGCGCCATCAACATCAACGTGCTGTGGGAAATGGGCGGGGCGCAGCGTGTGCTGCAGGGTGTTCTGGAAAGAACCAAGGGCCTGGTATCGGGCGTCACGTGCGGCGCAGGCATGCCTTATCGCCTGTCCGAGATCGCCGCGGAGCATAATGTCAGCTATCTGCCGATCATCAGCTCCGCGCGCGCTTTCCGGGCGCTGTGGAAGCGGGCTTATTCCAAAGCTTCGGAATGGCTCGCGGGCGTGGTGTACGAGGATCCCTGGCTGGCGGGGGGCCACAATGGCCTCTCCAACGCCGAGGATCCGCTACAGCCGCAAGACCCCTATCCGCGCGTCAAGGCGTTGCGCGAGACGATGCGCGAGGGCGGCATTTCGGACGACGTGCCCATCGTGATGGCGGGTGGCGTCTGGTATCTGCGCGAATGGGATCACTGGATCGACAATCCCGAACTTGGAGCGATAGCATTCCAATTCGGGACGCGGCCGCTGCTGACCCAGGAGAGCCCAATTCCCCAAGCTTGGAAGGACAGGCTTACCACGCTCGACGAAGGCGATGTGCTGCTGCACCGTTTTTCGCCAACTGGCTTCTAGTCCTCGGCTGTTCGCAATGACTTCCTGCGTAATCTTGAGGCGCGGTCCGAGCGGCAGATCGCGTTTTCCGGCGAAGCGGCGGGCGATCACCAGTTCCAGCTGGACGTGGGCGTCAAGGGGAAAAGCTTCTGGGTGACGCGCAACGATCTGCTGCGCGCGCGGGAATGGTATGGGCACGGTTTCACCAGCGCGCTCAAGACCCCGGACAACACGCTCGTGTTCGTGACGCCGGAGGAGATGAAGACGATCCGAAAGGATCAGGCCGATTGCATGGGCTGTCTCAGCCAATGCGGTTTCTCGTCCTGGGCAGACGTCGAAGGCAATTCGACTGGCCGGCTTGCTGATCCGCGCAGCTTCTGCATCCAGAAAACGCTGCAGGATATCGCCCATGGCGGCTGCATCGACAATAATCTGATGTTTGCCGGGCACTCCGCCTATCGCTTCAAGCAGGATCCATTTTATTCCAATGGTTTCGTGCCGACTGTGAAGCAATTGGTTGACCGCATCCTGACGGGCGATTGAACGTGCCCACCGCGCTGGTGATTCAGCACGAAAGCTACGAAAGCCTGGCCGGATTCGCGGCACCGCTGATTGAGCATGGTTACGCGATAGAAAATATCGGCGTGCATGATCCGGATTTTGAGCGGATCAGCTTCCTAGATGCCGACCTGCTTGTGATCATGGGCGGCCCAATGGGCGTCTATGAGCAAGATACCTATCCCTGGCTGCATCATGAGATTGTGCGCGTAGCCGAGCGCATCCTGGCCAACCTTCCGACCCTTGGCGTCTGCCTTGGCTCCCAGATCATGGCCGCGGCAATGGGGGCGCAGGTCTTCAAAGGCCCACATAATGAAGTGGGTTTCGCTCCTATTACCTTGAATGATGCAGGCCGCTCATCATCGCTGGCCGCGGTGGATGGGGTGCCGCTGCTGCATTGGCACGGCGATAGCTTTGATCTGCCGGACGATGCGACGCTGCTTGCTTCGACCGGCCTGTACGCGCATCAGGCCTTCAGCCGCGGTCCGAACATACTCGCCCTGCAATTTCATCCTGAAATGGGTGAGGATGAAAGCTTCGACACTTGGTGCGAGAAGGGCGATCCTTTCATCGCGAAAGCAGGCAAGACCATCGAAGCGCTGTACGCGGAACATGAAAAATTCGGCTCCGCGGCCGTGGCAGCCGGGCGGATATTGCTGCGGGATTGGCTCGCCCAGCTCGATCGCCCTTGATCCGTTGCGCATCTCGTTCGGCTGCGCCTAACAGGCTGTTGAAAAATTATGCGTCATTCCCGCGCAGGCGGGAATCCATATGCTCCGAACTTCGCATATCTGGCGGAAACGCTGGAGTTTATGGATCCCCGCTTGCGCGGGGATGACGATATGAAGGAGCGAATCCGATTTTTTCAACAGCCTGCTAGAGCGACCAACAGGAAATCTGAATCGCTTCCGTTTGGTTCAAGGAGGCTTCGAGCTTCTCGAGAATGCGTGTCGAGCACTTCGGTCGGGTTGATTTCTCGACTTCGGTTCTCGATTGGCTCGAACCTTCGCTCGAAACAAACGGT
>CBFRWL010000051.1:0-11803 GCA_965727025.1 uncultured Sphingomonas sp. | reverse complement strand
TGCCAAAGCGATAGGCCAGTTCATGCGCGCCCGTCGGCGTCGAACGATCGGCCGCACAGCCTATTCGTTTGCGCATGTTGTTGGACAATCGAAGCCTCGTTGCGATCGCTACCGCAATGCCAGGGTCGGGAGGCAGGAGCGCAGCCAGACGCCGGGCCGGATCGGGTGCTACTCCCGCTTCGCGTTCCGTCGCCTCGAG
The DNA here is from genome assembly GCA_965727025.1 of uncultured Sphingomonas sp. Taxonomy (GTDB): domain Bacteria; phylum Pseudomonadota; class Alphaproteobacteria; order Sphingomonadales; family Sphingomonadaceae; genus CANJQJ01. The sequence goes on along the minus strand of CBFRWL010000051.1, from coordinate 11,604 downwards.
CGCGCGGACACGTCCCGGAGCATCCGCTTCGATTTCAGGCAGGATAGGGCGCAGGATCCCGTTCGAAACGATGATCTCGAGCGTGGAAGAAGGAGCGGGGAGCGCAAGCAGCTTGAGCAGTTCGTCGGCGATACGCTCGCGCGACAATGTCATCAAATCCTTGGCGCGAGCAATGCAGGCGGCGAGTGCATCGGGATCAGGCGCGCCTTTTCCGAAGCGCGCGTGAAACCGGAAGAAGCGGAGGATGCGCAGATGGTCCTCCGCGATCCTGGTCAACGGATCGCCGATAAAACGAACCCGGCCGCCCGAGAGATCATCAAGCCCGCCGAAATAGTCATATATTTCTCCGCTCGATGGGTCGGCGGAAAGCGCATTGAACGTAAAATCGCGCCGGGCTGCGTCCTCGCGCCAATCATCGGTGTAGGCAACCGTCGCGCGTCTGCCATCAGTGCTGACGTCGCGGCGGAGCGTGGTGATTTCAATCGGTCCGGACGGCAGGACAGCAGTAACGGTGCCGTGAGCGATCCCTGTCGGCACTGCCTTAAAGCCAGCCGACCGGATGCGATTGACCACTTCTTCCGGCCGAAATCGGGTCGCGCAATCGACATCCGCGCTAGCATGTCCCAACAGGCTATCCCGCACGAAGCCACCGACGAAACGCACGTCGCCTGTGTCTTGGCCAAGGGCATGGAGCAGTTCGGCAAGGCCCTGCCGCTCATGCCACGCCTCGGGCAAAAGGGGTTTCACGGCAATGGGCCAATGCGCAGAGCGAGGTTTGCCATGATCGCGGCGGTCGCCCCCCAGATCCGGTAATCAGACCAGAACGTCTCGCGATATCGGCGTCGCGCACCCTGCCATTCCGTCTCCCGCTCGGCATAATTGGCAAGATCGAGCAGATGCGCGAGCGGCGTCTCGAAGATTGCGTCGACTTCGGCGACATGGGCGGTAAGGCTCAAATCGGGCGGCACGACGCCCACCACCGGTATGATTTGATAGCCCGTGCCTGTGCGATAAGCCTCAATCTCGCCCACAACGTCCACCTGGTCGGGACTAAGCCCGATCTCTTCTTCTGCTTCGCGCAAGGCGGCCGCGACCGGATTACCGTCTTCCGCATCGATCCGCCCTCCGGGAAAGGCGACTTGGCCTGCATGACGGCGCAGATTGCCGTTGCGAAGCGTGAGGAGTACGCCCGGATCGGGGCGGTCGGTTATAGCAATCAGGACAGCCGCAGGCACGGCTTCGTGATCCTGTGGCCATCTTAGATCATCGGACGATCGCCACTGTTCGGAAAGAACAAAAGGCTCGGCAAGCCGCCTGCGCAATCGCTCCGCCAACCTCACTGCGGAGGCTCCAGGGCAAAGAAAGTGCCGTCACTCCACAAGCCTATTTTTTCATTGTCCTCGGCAAGGGCGAGTTCGATCAGTTCGTAATAAACCGGTCGCGTGATCAGCGCATCCAAGCCGGTGCGGACACGGAGATAGGGACGAGGCTCATCGCCTCCATCGACACGCAGCGGATGATCTGCGCCAGCAACGATCGGATCGCCGGTGTTGAGTGTGAACGCCATCCGGCGCGTTTGTCTCTCACCCTCGCTATGCAGCGCGACTGCGATAAAGGGGGCATCGTCAACCTGGATATCCAGCTTTTCGACCGGGGTGACGAGCACGAATCGACCGTCGGCCTCGCGGCGAAGAATGCTCGAGAAAAGCCTGACCATTGCCGGGCGGCCGATCGGGCTGCCTTCGTGGTACCAGGTTCCGTCGCTCCCGATGCGCATCAAACTGTCGCCACAATGGGGTGGATTCCATTTCTCGACCGGCGGCAGTTTCTTCTCCTCGGCAAGTCGCGCGATTTCGGCAAGCGTCAGGCCGGCGAGATCTGGGGGAGGATCGGTTTCGGGCATATCGAATGCTACGGCATCACAGCGTCAGCGCAAAATTTCCGTATCGACCAAGGCTGGGCCCAGCATTCCGCTCAGTCCATATAGCCGCTCGCTCTTGAGCCGAGCGAGCAGGCGCGCCCGGTCTACGGGTCCCGGAACTTGCCACCTTCCGGTATGAACGGCGCTGAAGCCGAACAGCCGGTCATAATAATCCGCGTCGCCAATAAGGACGAGCGCATCCTCGCCACCGGCATCGGCGGCAACCAGCATGCGCTCCATAAGGGCCCGGCCTATGCCTTGGCGCTGGCGTTCGGGCAGCACCGCCACGGGCCCGACCAGCTTGAGCGGGTGGACCGCCGGATCTGACGAATCCGTAACGAGGGCAATCGGCCACGTCTGCAAGGAACCGATGAGCCTGCTGTCATCGAACGCCGCGAACGAGAGGGCAGGCACCGCCGTCATGCCTTGGCGGATACGATAGGCGGTTCGCCCGTGGCGGTCGCTGCCGAACGCCGCGTCCAGCAGCGTCTCGACCTCATCTGCATCAGCGGTGGCAAGGGGGCGAATGTCAAACAACGCGAATGGACCTGCTGTTAAACAAGGGGACGAGCGCCTTTAGCGCGCCAAGCGACGATGAGAAGGCCAAAAGCGGCACTAATGATATTGCAGCAAAGTGACGGCTTATCCCCAGTTTCGGGGGATAAGCTGTGGATAAGCTGTGAATAAGGACGCCGGCACGGTCGTGGATGCCATGTTTCGGCTGACTTGCCCGATTTAAAGGCAGGGTCTAACGCGCGCGACATGCCATTCGAACTTTCCTTGCCGCGCACGGCAATCGTCACGGGCGGCGGCCGTCGCATCGGCGCCGCGCTTGTCCGGGCGCTGGCGGAGGACGGTTGGACGGTATTGATCCACTGTTACGAATCGCAGGACCAAGCCGAAAGGCTGGCGGACGAGATTGGGGCGGCAAAAGTTGCAATGTCGGATCTCCGCTGTGATGATCCCTGCGGCCCGATCCGTGCGGCGTTGGCGGGGATGCCGCCAGTCGGCTTGCTGGTCAACAACGCATCTCGCTTCGTGCACGACGACTTTGAAGATTTCACTATCGAAGGCTGGGCTTCTCACCTCAATATCAATCTCCGCGCTCCGGCGTTGCTCACGCGCATGTTTGCTGAAATGGCCGGGGAGGGCGGGCTGGTGGTAAACCTGCTCGACGCCAAGCTCGCGCAGCCGAATCCGGATTTCTTCACCTATACCATCTCCAAAATGGCGCTGGCCGGGCTCACGGAGCTTAGCGCGCGCAAGCTGGCGGAGCGAAAGATCCGCGTGTGCGGTATCGCCCCCTCGATTACGCTCGTGTCCGGGCGTCAAACCCGGGAGAATTTCGACGCAGTGCATGAAATGACCGCGCTCAATCGCGGAGTGACGGTGGATGAAATCGTCGGTGCGCTGCGCTTCATCATCGCCACGCCGACATTGACCGGCCAAACGATCCTGCTTGACGCGGGTCAGCGATTTCTGGGCCTGCCGCGTGACGTTCAGTTTATGGGGAAGCAATGACAATCAACGCTTTGACCGGGATCGTCCCGGATGCCTTGGCGCCAAAATCACGCCGTATCTTCTTTGACGAGCTTGAGGTGATTGCTCATATCGGCTTCCACGATGTCGAGATCGGGGTGGGCCAGCGGCTGTTGATCTCGATCGAAATCTGGGTCGACGAGGCTTCCTTCGCGCAAGACGATCAAGTTTCCTCGGCATGGAATTATGACAATGTGCGCCATGATGCGCTCCGGCTCGCGACGGCGCAGCATTACAACCTTCAGGAAACCCTGGTGCGCGCGATCTATGATATGATCGCCGCGCGAGCGGGCGTGACGGGCCTGCGGGTTTCGACCCGCAAGCCTGACATTTACCCTGATTGCGCCGGGGTTGGCGTCGAGCTGTCGTCCTTTTGAGCAGCGATCGGATGCGAGCGGTCGCAGCGGCCGAGTGCATCGAGCACAAAATGATAATCCTCCGCTGCGGCCGCGGCATCATCCTGGCCTAAATTTTGAACGCTGGAGGCAGGCAGCCGAGGCGGAAGGAAACAGGCCAGGCGATACCAGAGCAGCGTCTGGGGTGAAGGCGGCTTGGCGGCTTCATCGATCATCTCGCCCAGGGCCACCGCCCATTGCGGGGTCTCGCCAGGTCGGCGCAGAACGTTGAGCGAGACCGGTGCCCCTCCCACCGTCTTGAGAAAGATTTGTGTTTCACTTTCGCCGGGCAGAGAGCCTTTGACGTGAAACGCGTTGCCCACGCCTGTAATGCGCGGCGGCGAGTCAGCGGCGACTGCTTCAGTGAGGATGGAGCGTGCCTGCACCTCTGCGCCGGGCGTCCAATCGATCTGCGCGTCGGGCGAGACCAATTGCAACATGTCCGGCTTGCCGGAAACGGGAAGTGCGGCGACGATCACTTTACGCTTGGCGAGCTTGGGCGCTTTACCGCGCGCATCCAACGGTACGTCGAGAAGATATTCGATTCGCGGCGGCAAGCCGTTGCTTCCTCGCAGCAGCGCCGACGTTCTCGCGGTGACCAGAAAGCGTGCCTCATTGTCTGCGAGGCCCGTCGCGGCGTCGCCTTTCAGGCGCTTCGCCTTCTCGATCCCGGCAATCGCAACGACCGGAGCCGTGCTGACCATGTCAGCCATGTCAGCATAGGTTAACGCTTTATTTTCTGCCACTTGCGGCGCAGCCGCGACAAGCAGGGCCGCAGCCACAACAAGCGCTGCACTGCGCGTACACATTGTCAGGTCCCGCAATGGAACATCCCTTCGGCTAATAGATCTAAGAGGGTTGCCGACGTCCATTGGCACGCCTACAACTAAGCTTTCAAGCCGTTTACAAAGGATTTGCGTCTGCAGGAACTGCGCGATAGAGACGGTGCGCCGAAGGCAGATCAGCACAGCTGACGCAGCACGTCGCTATCCCCTCGATAGTCCGTTCAGTTTGCCGGCGGCGCAAAAGGTTAGATCAAGGAGTTGAGTTCCTGAATGGCATACGCTGATCAATCCATGAGCTCACGCCGGATGGTGGCGATCGCTTTCGTCATCATCTTCCATGCGCTCATAGGATATGCTTTCATTACCGGCCTCGCCTACAATGTCGTGAAAAAGGCGGTCGAAGACCTCAAGACCTTCGACGTGCAGGAAGAACCGCCGCCCCCGCCGGAGCAGCCGCCGCCCCCGCCGCCGCAGACCAAGGTCGAGCCGCCGCCCATGGTCGCGCCTCCGCCGATCGTGCAGGCACCTGTGGTCGTGTCTCCTCCAGTGCAAACCGTGCGGGAGGCGCCCGCGCCCGTGCTACACGTGGAGGCGCCGCCGGCTCCCAGGCCGAGCATGGCCGCGCCCGCGAGTCCCAGGGGTCGGCCGCAGGATTGGGTAACGACTGACGATTATCCGCCGTCCGCGATCCGCGAGGGTGTGCAGGGCACCACGGGTTTCACGCTCGCGGTCGGCCCTGATGGCAAGGTCACGGGTTGTACGGTTACATCGTCAAGCGGTTCGGCGCTTTTGGATGATACCGCATGTAAGCTGCTGGCGCGTCGCGCGCGTTTCACTCCCGCTAAGGATGCGGCAGGAAATGGCATGCCGTCATCCTACAGCAACCGGGTCCGTTGGCAGGTGCCAAAAGATTAACCCACATAACAAGGTCGTCTCCGAGCCATTTTAGGGACGACGCGATACTGAACTGAGGAACGAAGAGGAAAGTTACGAATATGGCTACCCCAGAAGCTGCGGCCGCCGCGGCGAACTCCAATCCATACGGCCTGTGGGCGGCGCTCCAGCAGGGCGGTACCATTGCTTGGTCGGTGTTCATCATCCTGGTCATCATGTCGGCCGGATCTTGGTACATCATGCTCACAAAGCTGCTCGAGCAGCAGAAGATCATCAACCAGGGAAGGCGCGTCCGCGCGAGTTTCTGGGGGGCGCCTTCGCTCCGCGACGGCGCGACCAAGCTCGAAAAGAACAGCGCCTATCGCCAGATCGTCGATGACGGCCTGCTCGCCCAGGAACAGCACACCAAGCTGACCGATCCGGTCGACCAGCATGAGTGGCTGCTGAGCTCGCTCTCGCGCAGCCAGGCGGCGGTCAACGCCAAGCTCGGCACCGGCCTCGCCTTCCTCGCGACGGTGGGTTCGACGGCTCCGTTCATCGGTCTGTTCGGTACCGTGATCGGTATCTATCGCGCGCTGATCAAGATCGGCGCGGCCGGTCAGGCATCGATCGACGCCGTCGCCGGCCCGGTCGGTGAAGCGCTGATCATGACCGCGCTTGGTCTTGCCGTGGCCGTTCCTGCCGTGCTCGGCTACAACTGGCTGATCCGCCGCAACAAGTCGGTCGCGGAATCACTCGGCGCGTTCGCAACCGATCTGCATGGCTATATGGTCTCGGGCGGTGCCGTTAAGCCGGTGAATGTCGCGCCGCGTGCCGCTGCGCCCGCGAAGCCGGCTCCGGCTGCCGTCAAGGCCTGAGGCTGAACAAGCGGCCGGGCGGGGGGAGATCCTTCGGCCGGCCGCTGGTCTCACATCATTTATGCCCGGCGTGTACGCCGGAAAAGTTTAGGATAGGATTTTCATTCCATGGCAATGAGCGCGGGCCCCGCTGACGACGATGCCCCCATGTCGGACATCAACACCACGCCGCTCGTGGACGTGATGCTGGTGCTCCTGATCATCTTCCTCATCACCGTTCCCGTCGTCATTCAAACCGTGCCGGTGAAACTGCCCAAAGTGGTGTTCGAACCGACGACTACGAAACCGGAGAATGTTTCGTTGTCGGTCCGCGCGGATGCGAAGGGCAATTGTGAAGTCTACTGGGGTCTGACGAAGGTCGGCGCCCAGGAACTGATCAACCGCGCGGTCGCGAAGCTTCGGTTCGAGATCGACAAGCAGGGCGGCCCCAATGCCCCCGGCGTCGAACTTCCCGAGGCGCATATCCGTGGCGACATCAACACGCCGTATCGTTGCATCGGCGGCGCGATTTTCACCATGCAGCGTGCGGGCTTTGCGCGCGTCGGCTTCATCTCGGAGCCGCCGGCGGGCTATGTCCACTCGCGCATGTGATCTGATTAAGGAGTAGTTTTGCCATGGCAATGAGCTCAGGCAGCGCCTCGGGCGAGCCGATGATGGACATCAACACGACGCCGCTGATCGACGTGATGCTGGTGTTGCTGATCATGTTCATCATCACCATCCCGATCCAGACCCACGCCGTGAAGCTGGACCTGCCGCAGGACCAGCAGAACCAGCCGCCGCCACCGATCGATCCGGTCAAGAACAAGGTCACCATCGATCCGGCCGGGACGATCTTCTGGAATGGAACCCCCATCAACCAGGTGGTGCTGCGACAGTATCTGGATCTGACGCAGCAGATGAACCCGATCCCCGAGCTGCACCTCGAACCCGATCCTCAGGCTCGCTACGTCGTTGTCGACGAGGTGCTCGCGGTCACCAAGCGTGCCCATGTCGAAAAGATGGGCTTCATTGGAAACGAACGGTACGCGGCCTTCTAAGATCAGGCTGCGAAGTTCAACGAAGGGCGGGCCTCGGTCCGCCCTTTTTTTTTTTATGGATGGGTTCGGTCCACACATGGGTGCCTATAGCGACAAGCTGCGGCCGCTTTGATGTGCATCCGCTAAGGTTTGGCCCCGTCGAACTTCAAGGTGCCGTTATTGCGCTGCCGCATCGGCAAGCTCCTGACGAATGAATTCGATAAGTGCCGAAATCTTATTGTGCTGGCGTCCATCCTTTAAAAAAACAGCCCAAATCTGTTGCGGCTGTGGCCGAAAGTCCGTGAGGATTTCGACCAAGGTATTTTCACTCAGATGTTGCGCGACGTAAAAATCGGGAAGCTGGCAAATGCCAAGCCCCTGAACCGCAGCCTGCGCCACTGCGAAACCGCTGGTACAGCGCCACACGCCGCGTGGACGGATGGAAATATTGCGGTTGCCCACCTTGAACCGCCAATGATCGGAAGAGCCCTGCAGGCATTTGTGGTGATCGAGCGCGCGGGGCGATGCGGGTGCGCCATATCTCTGCAAATAGCTTGGCGTGGCGCAGCAATGCAGCGTGCGCGAAGCGAGCGGGACGCGCTGCAGCTTCTTGTCGATGCGATCTTCGACCCTGATCGCAAAATCGAAGCCTTCGTTCGAAAAGTCGAGCACCCTATTGGTAAGCTCAATATCGATGCTCAGCGCCGGATGGCTCGCCGCGAGCCGGTTGACGATCGGCACAATCGTCTTTTCGCCATAAGCCACCGGGCAGGTGAAGCGGATATGCCCACGAAGTACGGAATCTTCAGCTGAGACCGCCTCGAATGCCGCTTCGCGTTCGGCAATCAGGCGCAGGCAATGTTGCTCGAACCGCTTTCCCGCCTCTGAAATCGATACGCTGCGCGTCGTACGCACCAGCAGGCGGGCCTCGAGCCGCGCCTCAAGCCGGCTGATCTCGCGACTTACCTGCGAAATCGAGATGCCAAGCTTCGCGGCAGCGCGCGTAAAGCTGCGCGTTTCCGCTACGGCCGCGAATGCATCTATGCCTTCCCATCGATCGATCATCGCCCGATCTTTGCTATATAGAAAAAGTGTTTTCAACAACGGGAGGATTATCAAACCGCCCCAAACCGCCTAATCAGCACTCAAATCGATTAGGGAGAGCCCCCCCATGAAGACCCGTGCCGCTGTCGCCTTCGAAGCCAAAAAACCCCTCGAAATCGTGGAGCTGGATCTGGAAGGCCCAAAGAGTGGGGAGGTGCTGGTTGAAATCATGGCGACCGGCATCTGCCACACCGATGCGTACACGCTCGATGGTTTCGATAGCGAAGGCATCTTTCCCTCGATCCTGGGCCATGAAGGCGCCGGCGTCGTGCGCGAGGTTGGGGCAGGCGTGACCAGCGTCAAGCCGGGCGATCATGTCATTCCATTGTACACGCCTGAATGCCGCCAGTGCAAAAGCTGCCTCTCGGGCAAAACCAACCTGTGCACCGCGATCCGGGCAACGCAGGGCAAGGGGCTGATGCCGGATGGAACCAGCCGGTTCAGCTACAAGGGCCAGACCATCTACCATTATATGGGCTGCTCGACCTTTTCGAACTTCACGGTGCTGCCGGAGATCGCGGTAGCAAAGATCCGTGAGGACGCTCCGTTCAAAACGAGCTGCTATATCGGCTGCGGGGTAACCACCGGCGTGGGTGCCGTGGTCAACACCGCCAAGGTGCAGGTCGGCGACAATGTTGTTGTATTCGGCCTGGGTGGGATCGGCCTCAACGTCATTCAGGGTGCCAGGTTGGCTGGTGCGAACAAGATCATCGGCGTCGACATCAACCCGGATCGCGAAGAATGGGGCCGTAAGTTCGGCATGACGGATTTCCTCAACAGCAAGGGCATGAGCCGCGAGGATGTCGTGGCGAAGATCGTGCTGATGACCGATGGCGGCGCCGACTATACCTTCGATGCGACCGGCAACACCGAGGTGATGCGCACCGCGCTTGAGGCCTGCCATCGCGGCTGGGGCACCTCGATCATCATTGGCGTGGCCGAAGCCGGCAAGGAGATCGCGACCCGCCCATTCCAGCTCGTCACCGGCCGCAACTGGCGCGGGACAGCGTTCGGCGGCGCCAAGGGCCGCACCGACGTGCCGAAGATCGTCGACATGTACATGACCGGCAAGATCCAGATCGATCCGATGATCACCCATGTCATGGGGCTTGAGGAGATCAATAAGGGCTTTGATCTGATGCACGCCGGCGAAAGCATCCGCAGCGTGGTGGTTTACTGATCCATCCAAAACACAGGAGAAATTAAATGGCAGACCCAGTTATTTCAGGCGACGGCATATTCTCGCACACCTGCCTTGGCGCCAGCGATCTTGCCGCATCGGTGAAGTTCTACGACGCTGCGCTTGCGCCACTGGGCGTGAAAAATCTCGGGCCTTTTGGCGAGACGGTCATGCTCTACGGCAAGGAAAAGCCGGCGCTGCTCGTGCTCAAGCCGGGCAATGGTGAGGCTCCTTCCAGCAATGGCGTCACTGTCGGCTTCGCGGCGGCCAGCCCGGCCGAGGTCGATGCGTTCCACAAGGCGGGTCTTGCCGCGGGCGGCACTGACGAGGGCGCGCCCGGACCGCGTGGCCATCTGCCCGGCGCCTATGCCGCCTATCTGCGCGATCCGGCCGGCAACAAGGTCTGCTCCTACACCTTCACCGGGTGATCGGGAGCATGGAGCAGGTCAGCGCGAACCGCAGCCATGGCGGCATCCAGGGCGTGTACAAGCACGCGTCGACGAGCACCGGGACGGAGATGACCTTTTCCGTCTTCGTGCCGGCGCACGCCGAAGGTATCACGCTGCCGGTCGTCTGGTATCTTTCGGGGCTGACCTGCAGCCATGCCAATGTGACCGAAAAGGGCGAGTATCGGCGTGCCTGCGCCGAGCTCGGCCTGATCTTCATCGCCCCGGACACGAGCCCGCGCGGCGGGACCGTGCCCGATGACCCGGATGGCGCATATGATTTCGGGCTCGGCGCGGGCTTCTACCTCGATGCGACCGAGCAGCCCTGGGCAGCAAATTACCGCATGCGCAGCTATATCGAGCTGGAATTGCCCGAGCTGATCGCAGCCAATTTTCCGGCCGACATGGACCGACAGGCGATCATGGGCCATTCGATGGGCGGGCATGGTGCGCTCACCATCGGTTTGCGTAATCCCGCGCGATATAAAGGCATTTCGGCCTTTTCCCCGATCGTGGCGCCCAGCCAGGTGCCGTGGGGCCACAAGGCATTGCCTCTTTATCTCGGGGACAATCCGGCGGCCTGGCGTGACTATGATGCGGTAGCGCTCATCGCCGACGGCGCCCGCGTTCCTGCCATTCTCGTTGATCAGGGCGACGCGGACCAGTTCCTGAACGAGCAATTGCGGCCCGAACTGCTTGCCGAAGCCTGCAAGGCGGCGGGTATCGACCTGACATTGCGCATGCAGCCTGGCTATGACCACAGCTATTATTTCATCTCGACCTTCATGGAGGACCATCTCCGCTGGCATGCGGATCGGCTGAGATAAACGTCCATTATTTCAATATGATGGTGTCTGAACATTAAGGATGCGTCTGCTTGCCACGCGCGATCACTCGATCTTCGGGGACAAGCTCCGTCGGCGCAATTTCGGGCTGCTGCGTAAGCTTGTCATAGATTGGCGCGAAATCGGTGTTCAGCGTCGCGTCGAGAAGCTGCTCGAAGCTGTCGATGACGAAATAGCTCTGCTGGTAATCATCGATACGGTAAAGCGTCCGCATGATCCGGCGGAGGTCAAACGCGATGCGATGGGGGGAATCGCTATCGAGCGCGAAGTGGGACTCTCCATAACTTGAAACGATGCCCGCACCGTAGATTTGCAGTCGCCCGCCCGCCCGCATGAGGCCGAATTCCACTGTATACCAATAAAGCCGGCTTAATCGCTCGATGGCGCCGAGATGGGATGCGCGCAGGCCGCCCTGGCCGTAAGCCTGCATATAATCAGCGAAAACCGGATTGGCGAGCAACGGCACATGGCCGAATATGTCATGGAAAACGTCCGGCTCCTGAAGATAATCAAACTGCTCGGGCTTGCGGATGAAGCGCCCGGCGACGAAACGGCGATGGGCTAGGTGATCGAAGAAAACTTCATCTGGCACCAGGCCCGGCACCGCCACCACCTGCCA
>CBFRWL010000050.1:0-11928 GCA_965727025.1 uncultured Sphingomonas sp. | reverse complement strand
CGCAGGCGATCACCCCGAAGCCGCCGGCATTGGAAATGGCCGAGACGAGGTGGCGTTCGGAGACCCAGCTCATCGCGCCGGCCATGATCGCGTAGCGCGTGCCGAGGAAATCCGCGCCCCACTTCATGAGGGAGGTGAGCTGATCGCGGCCGTTCAAACCCGATCTCCGTTCGCTTCGAGCGGAGTTCGAGCTGGCCGAAAACGAAGTCGAGAAGGCGTTTTCGACGGGCGCATCTCGACTGGGCTCGATGCTGCTCGAACCAAGCGGACCGGAAAGATCTTCAAGCGTCGACGGCCTCGGGCGCGTCGAGCCCATAGGCGGTGTGCAGCACGCGTACCGCCAGCTCGGTGAAATCCTCGTCGATCAGCACCGAGACCTTGATCTCGCTGGTGGTGATGGCGAGGATGTTGATCTTGCGATCGGCCAGCGCCTCGAACATGGTCGCGGCGACGCCCGCATGGCTGCGCATGCCGACGCCGACCACCGAGACCTTGCACACCTTGGTATCGTTGATCAGCCGCTCATAGCCGATCTTGTCCTTGTTCTTTTCCAGCACGTCGAGCGCGCGGGCGAGTTCGGATTGCGGCACGGTGAAGGTGACGTCGGTCGAGCCGGTGTCGTGCGCGACGTTCTGCACGATCATGTCGACATTGATGTTGGCCTCGGCGAGCGGGCTGAAGATGGTGGCCACCGCGCCGGGCCGATCGGGCACCGCCACGAGCGTGACCTTGGCCTCGTTCTTGTCATAGGCGATGCCGGTGATGAGCTGCCGTTCCATTCCGTTTCCTTCGAGTTCCTCTTCGCCGACGATCATCGTGCCGGGCCTGTCATCGAACGAGGTGAGCACCTGCACGCGCACCTTTTCCTTCATCGCGAGCCCGACCGAGCGGGTCTGGAGCACCTTGGCGCCGACCGACGCCAGCTCCAGCATCTCCTCGTAAGTGACCTTATCGAGCTTGCGCGCCCTCGGCACGATGCGCGGGTCGGTGGTGTAGACGCCGTCGACGTCGGTATAGATGTCGCAGCGATCGGCCTTCATCGCCGCCGCCACCGCGACCGCCGAGGTATCCGATCCGCCGCGCCCGAGCGTCGTCACCCGGCCCTCGTCGGTCATGCCCTGGAAGCCGGGGATCACGGCGACCTCGCCCGATTGCATCGCCGCGCCGAGCCTGTCCGAATCGATCGTGGTGATGCGGGCGGAGGCATGCGCGTCCGACGTGTTGATCGGCAATTGCCAGCCGAGCCAGCTTCGCGCCGGCACGCCCATCGCCTGCAGCACGATCGCGAGCAGCCCGCTCGTCACCTGCTCGCCGCTCGCCACGACCACATCATATTCGCGCGGATCGTAAAGCGGCGCGGCCTCGCGGCAGAAATTCACCAGCCGATCGGTCTCGCCCGACATCGCCGAGACCACCACCGCCACTTCGTTGCCGGCATCATGTTCGCGCTTCACGCGATTGGCAACGTTGCGAATCCGTTCGATCCCCGCCATCGAGGTGCCGCCGAATTTCATCACGATACGAGCCATGGGAGTGCGCTTTGCTTTTGTTTCAGGGCTGGGTGGAAAGACGCGCGCCTGATAATGAGCAGCCATGACGAACGCAAGCGCCGACCATCCCGCAACGATTGACCCTGCCGAAGCCGAGCAGTTCGGCAAGCTCGCCGCCGATTGGTGGAACCCGAAGGGCAGCTCGGCGATGCTGCACAAGCTCAACCCGGTGCGGCTGCGCTATCTGCGCGAGCGGATTGATGCGCATTGGGGCACGGAGCCCTCCGACCGGAAGCCGCTCGCAGGCAAGACGGCGCTCGATGCCGGCTGCGGCGCGGGCCTGCTCGCCGAGCCGCTGGCCCGGCTGGGCGCGGACGTGACGGGCCTCGATGCGGCGCCGGAGAATATCGCCGCCGCGAAGCTCCATGCCGAAGGGCAGGGACTGCTGATCGATTATCGCGCCGGCGAACTTTCGGCGGTCGTCGCGGAAGGTCATGGGTATGACCTCGTGACCAGCATGGAGGTGATCGAGCATGTCGCCGATCCGGGCGCGTTCGTGGCGGGGCTCGCGGCGGCGCTGGCGCCGGGCGGTCTGCTGATCCTGTCCACCCCGAACCGCACGCCGCAATCGCGCGTCGCCATGATCACGCTGGCGGAAGGCCTGGGGCATGTGCCGAAGGGCTTGCACGATTGGAACCGCTTCATCACCCCCGGCGAGCTTGAGACCATGCTGGCGGCGAACGGCCTGACCGTGATCGATCGCCGCGGCCTCAGCTTCTCGCCGATGCACGGCTTTGGCCTGAGCGACAATCTCTCGATCGATTATTTCCTGACGGCGGTTGGCACGCCGCCGCCACCCCGGGCCTGACCCGGGGTGCCGCTGCCTTCGATCGGTGGACGCGGATCGGGTGTCGATTGCGCTCGATTGTCCGCCCTCCAATTCCGCCAAGCGCAAGAAGCGGGATGCCGGATCAAGTCCGGCATGACGAACAAGCTCGTCGCTCCAGCGCAGGCTGGAGCCTATGTCTCTCCGAACCCTAGCTGCTCGTCAATGCGAGAGACATGGATGCCAACCTGCACAGGCAGGACGGCTTTGGGAGCGGGTAGCGGACTGCCAGGTTGGAAGCGGAAGTGATTGTAAACTGACTACACTTCACGATTCCACATTCTTCGGCGCACGATGTGGCAGCAAGCTGCCGGCCTCATCTCCGATGAATGCCGCCCAAACGCCTCCGGGTTGCCAGATTGCGTCCATGAGGCGCCGAGCAGTGACCTCATCGCGTCCCAGCACCTCTCGCTGCCAACGGTAGAGGAAAGCAGACACCCTCATGTTGGCGATGCAATGAACATGCACTGGTTTGCCGTCCACCTTGGCCATGGCATCACAGAAGCTGCCGAAGTCCTCTTCGGTCGGACTATCAAATTCCACGGGAATGTGGATGTAGGTTATGCCAAGGCGAGCGAGGCTTGCGGCTTCATCCGGCAGAGCTTTCTCATGCGTATGTAGCCCGAGATTTATGACGTACTCGATGCCTAGCTCGGATAACTCGACAAGCTGCGCCTCAGTCGGCTGGCCCGACGTGGTGACGCGGCTATCAAGTCGTCGCCAATTATAGATTTCGGTAGGATCGGACATGCGAGCACCTCCACTTGAAGGATGCCCAGGCGAGCGGCTGCTCCATTCGCGCTTCACGGTGGTGCTCCACCTTTCTCGCCAGTCACGCGAACGCGGAAGCCATATCACGCTCTAGGCGCATGACCAAGGTGATAACGGGAATGTCAGCTTCGAAGCGCGGCACATTGTTGCTCTCGCGTCTCAACCGGGTCGACTTTTGCCCTCCCGGTAATTGATGAGATCCGCTCATTCGGTCGAGCTTTCCGCCTGACCCGCGACCCGACGCGGCTCGAACCAAATGGCCGTGACTCTGATAAATGCTCGCCAAGCTCAAAAATCGATGGCGATGCCCTTGATCTCCCAGTCGCCATAGCGGGTGGGATCGAGGCCGTCGCGGCCGCCATGTTCGGAGTCGGCGCGCGGCGGCTCCGGTGCGGGCACGGGGGGGCTTTTGGAGAGGTGCGCCGGCGGCTTCACATGCGGCGGGCGTTCGCCGGGTTTTCGCGTGGTCATGGGCAATTCCGATTGAACAACGGGTCGATGCTTCCCACATTGGCGCCTGGAGGTCGAAAGGCAAGATGAACGGTTTCAAGACGGTCATGCTGCTCGCGGCGATGACCGCGTTGTTCATGGGCCTGGGCTATGGTCTCGGCGGTTCGGGCGGCGCGCTGGTCGCCCTGGTCTTCGCGGCCGGCATGAACCTCTTCACCTTCTGGAACGCCGACAAGATCGTGCTGCGCATGCATGACGCGCGCGAGGTGGACGCGCGGAGCTGCCCCGAATTCGTCGGCCTGGTGCACAATCTCGCTACCCGCGCGGGGCTGCCGATGCCGCGCGTCTATGTGATCGACAGCCCGCATCCCAACGCTTTCGCGACCGGGCGCGATCCCGAGCACGCTGCCGTTGCCGCGACCACCGGGCTGCTCGGTATGCTGACCCGCGACGAGATTGCCGGCGTGATGGCGCATGAGCTCGGCCATGTCCGCAACCGCGACACGCTGATCATGACGATGACCGCGACGATCGCGGGCGCGATCTCGATGCTCGCCAATTTCGGCCTGTTCTTCGGCCATCAGGGCAATCGCCAGAATGCGCTGGCGACGATCGCAGCCGTTCTGATCGCGCCATTCGCGGCAATGATCGTACAGATGGCGATCAGCCGGCAGCGCGAATATGGCGCGGATCGCGCCGGCGCGGAGATTTCGGGCAAGCCGCTTTCGCTCGCCTCGGCGCTGGCCAAGCTGGAAAAGGGTGCGGCGCGCATTCCCAATCCTGTCGCCGAAGCCAATCCGGCCGCGGCGCAACTCTATATCGTGCCGGCGCTGCACGGCATGGGGCGCCACAATCTGTTCTCGACCCATCCCGACACCGCAAATCGCATCGCCGCGTTGCAGGCACTAGCGGGCGGGACGGGATCCGCGCCACTCGTGTCGCCCGCTGCATCGGTGCCGGTATCGCGCCGCCGCGCCAGCGCGCTCGATCCGCTGGGGCGCGACTGACGCTTAGCGCGCACGTCGAAAAATAACGGTTTTCGCGATCGTGGCAATCGCGTCTAAGTGGCCGATATGTCACCTCAAGATCCTCCTGGCGTTGCCGCGCGCCGCGCTGCGCTCAAGCTGCTCGACGCGGTGCTGCGGCGCGGCCTGCCGCTCGAAGGCGCCCTGGCAGCGGCGACCACTGGGCTGGACCGGCCCGACGACCGCGGCCTCGCTCACGCGATCGCCGCCTCCGTGCTGCGCTGGCTTCCCGATCTTGACGCGCTGATCGATAGCGCCACGCGCAAGCCGCTCCCGCCCGATGCCAAGGCGCGCACCGTGCTGCGCATCGCGCTCGCGCAGGCGCTGATCCTCGAGACGCCGGGACACGCGGCGATCGCCACCGTCCTGCCACTGGTGGATGGCGGCCCGCGCAAGCTGGTGCACGGCGTGTTCGGATCGCTGATGCGCGGCGGCGCGAGGCTCCCCGAAATCCCAACGCTTCCGCCAGCGGTCGCGGAGCGCTGGCGCGCAGCATGGGGAGAAGAAGCGGTCGAGGCGGCGCAGCATATGCTGGCGGCTCCGCCGCCGCTCGATCTCAGCCTGGCCGATATCGCGGTGACGGCGGAATGGGCCGAACGGCTCGGCGGCATCAGCATGCTGCCCGGCCATGTTCGCCTGCCCGCCGGCGCGGCGGTGCCCGAGCTGCCCGGCTATGCCGAAGGGTCCTGGTGGGTGCAGGATATCGCCGCGTCGCTGCCCGCGCGCCTGCTCGGTGTGGGCGAGGGCAGGGGCGTGCTCGATCTGTGCGCGGCGCCGGGAGGCAAGACGATGCAGCTCGCCGCAGCGGGCTGGAACGTGACCGCGGTCGATCTCTCCGAAGCGCGGATGAAGCGGCTCGCGGCGAATCTGGCGCGAACGAAGCTTTCCGCGCGGACCGTCATTGCCGATGCGCTCCTCTATGCGCCTGACGCGAAGTTCGATGCGGTGCTGGTCGATGCGCCTTGCTCGGCCACCGGCATTTTTCGGCGTCATCCGGATGTGCTGCATCGCGTCCGGCCCAAGGCGATCGCCGGCCTCGCCGGGCAGCAGCAGGCGATCCTCGCGCGGGCGGCGCAGGCGGTGAAGCCCGGCGGCCTGCTCGTCTATGCGGTCTGCTCGCTGGAGAAGGAGGAAGGCGAGCAGGTTGCCGACTGGTTCGCCTCCGCCCATGCCGACTTCGCGCCCGCTGCCGCGCCCGGCGCCCTGCCCCGTGTCCAGCCCGACGGCCGCATCCGTATCACCCCCGCCACCCTGGCGGATGCGGGCGGCGCGGACGGTTTCTTCGTTGCAATGTTCCACAGGAAAGACGAACAGGCACCCGCCGTGGGTTGAACCTCTTAACACCTCTCTTTAACTGCTGAGTCGGGATGCCGGGACCAGTTCTTATTGCGCCATCGATCCTGTCGGCGGATTTCGCCAAATTGGGCGAGGAGATTCGCGCGATCGATTCCGCCGGGGCGGATTGGATCCATGTCGATGTGATGGATGGCCATTTCGTGCCGAACCTCACCATCGGGCCGGGCGTGGTGAAGGCGTTGCGCCCGCATACGCAAAAGCCGCTCGACGTCCATCTGATGATCGCGCCGGTCGATCCGTTCCTCGATGATTTCGCTAACGCCGGCGCGGATCACATTACGGTCCATGCCGAAGCCGGCCCGCATCTCCACCGCACGCTTCAGCGCATCAAGGCATTGGGCAAGAAAGCCGGCGTCTCGCTCAACCCGGCAACTCCGGCCAAGATGCTCGATTATGTGCTGGAGGAAGTGGATCTCGTGCTGGTGATGAGCGTCAATCCCGGCTTCGGCGGGCAGAGCTTCATCACGAGCCAGCTTCGCAAGATCGAGGCGATCCGCAAGTCGATCGACAAGCTGGGCAAGCCCATCGATCTGGAGGTGGATGGCGGCATCGACGCCACCACCGCGCGGCAGGTGATCGAGGCGGGCGCCAACGCGCTGGTGGCGGGCACCGCAAGCTTCAGGGGCGGCCCTTCGGCCTATGCCGCCAATATCGCTGCACTGAGGGGCTCATGAACGCGCCGGGCTCGATCGATACCGTAGACGGCGTCGAGCCCGGCCGCATGCTGATCCGCGTCGAAAATGATCGCGGCATGTCGCTGAGCGAGCGGCTCGCGCAGCATTTCCACCGCCTTGCGTGGCGCACGCCGCTGCACAGCCTGCGGTTGCGCGGGCGCTATCCGCTCAAGCTGCTCGGGGTGCCGGTTGATCCGATCCCCGGCACGCAACGCAGCGGCGAAGCGTTGCTCGAAGGTCGCATCGAGCATCGCGGCGAATCGATCGAGCTGACCGAGCTTGATTTCGCCAACCTTTCGGTCTCGGCCGGGCTGTTCGATCATCTCCACAGCTTTGCGTGGCTGCGCGATCTCGCCGCCATCGATCGCCCGCAAGCGACCGGCATTGCCGAGCGCGTCACTGCGCACTGGCTGGCGGTGCACGGCGGCAAGGTCTCGCAGGCGGTATGGCGGCCGGATCTTTGCGCGCGCCGCATCCTGTTCTGGGCGGCCTATGCGCCGATCATCCTCTCCTCGCGCAACCTGGTCTATCGCTCGGCGGTGCTCAACGGGCTCGCGCGGCAAGCGCGCCACCTCGATCGCGGCGCGGACAAGGCGGTGCGCGGCCTGCAGCGGGTGATCGCGTGGACGGGCGTGATCGCTGCGGGCCTGCTCATTCCCGGCGGCGAGGGGCGTCGTCTGCATGGCGAGGACGGGCTGGTCCGCGCCCTGGAAGGGGCGATGTCGGCCGATGGCGGCATGCTCGATCGGTCGCCGCTGTCGCTGCTCGAGCTGGTCGAAGGGCTTTCCCAGCTGATGGGGGTCTACGCGATGCGTCGCGTCGATCCGCCGGCTGCGGTCGCAGCCGCGCTGCAACGGGCGGTGCCCGCGCTGCTGGGCATCACCCATGGCGATGGCGGGCTTTCGAGCTGGCAGGGGATCGCGCCGATCGACGCGTCGCGGATCGAGGCTGCGGTGCGCGCTTCGGGAGTGCGCGCGCGGCCGCTGCGGCAAGCGTCCGACTGGGGCTATCAGCGCATGACCGGCGGGCTGATCCGCGTGATCGTCGATGCGGCTCCGCCCCCGGTGCAGCGGCTCGCCAACGGCGCCTGCGCCTCCACGCTTGCCTTCGAATTTTCGGATGGCGAGCATCGTCTGGTGGTCAATTGCGGTGGCCCCGGCGGTGGATCGGCCGATTTTCCGGCGGGGCTTGCCGACGCGCTGCGGGCGACCGCCGCGCATTCCGCTCTGGTGATCGCCGACACCAACTCGACCGCAACCTATCCCGACGGAAGCATGGGGCGCGGCGTCTATGAAGTCGCGTGCGACCGTTCGGAGACCGACGCGGGCAGCCGGCTTGAGGTGAGCCATGATGGCTATGTCCGGCGCTTCGGCTTCCTCCACAAGCGCCAGCTCCAGCTTTCCGCCAATGGCCGCGAGCTTGCGGGCGAGGATCTGCTGCTTCCGGTCGGCCGGCGCGTGCGTTTGCGCAGCACGCAGCCGGTCGCGGTGCGCTTCCATCTCTCTCCGGAGGTGGAGGTGACGCAGACCGCCGACGGGCTGGGTGCGCTGCTCCGCATCGATGGCGGTCCGCTCTGGCAGTTCCGCTGCAAGGGCGGCACGCTTTCGGTGGACGAGAGCCTGTGGGTCGATCCAGGCGGCTGGCCGCGCTCGACGCACCAGCTCGTTATCGCTACGGAGGCGCCCGCGGGCGGGACCAGCGTCTCGTGGATTTTCCGCCGCGCAAGCTAGAACAAGGGGCGATCATGGATCAGGTGAAGATCGCGCGGGCGCTGCTGTCCGTGTCGGACAAGAGCGGATTGGTTGAACTGGGGCAGGCGCTTGCCCGCCATGGCGTCGAGCTGGTCTCGACCGGCGGCACCGCCAAGGCGCTGCGCGATGCCGGGCTCGACGTGCGCGACGTCAGCGATCTGACCGGCTTTCCCGAGATGATGGACGGACGGGTGAAGACGCTCCATCCCAAGGTGCATGGCGGCCTGCTCGCGGTGCGCGACGATCCCGAACATGCCAAGGCGATGGCGGAGCATGCGATCGGCGCGATCGATCTCGTGATCGTCAATCTTTACCCGTTCGCGCAGACCGTCGCCAAGGGCGCGAGCCGCGACGAGATCATCGAGAATATCGATATTGGCGGCCCGTCCATGGTGCGCTCCGCCGCCAAGAACCATGCCTATGTCACGATCGTCACCGATCCCGCTGATTATGTGGGATTGATCGCCGAGCTTGAGGGGCGGGGCGGCAGCACCAGCCTCGATTTCCGCAAGAAGATGGCGGCCAAGGCATTCGCCGCCACCGCCGCCTATGACGGGATGATCGCCAACTGGTTCAGCAAGTTCGATCAGGGCGAGGATTTTCCGCCGGTCCGTTCGGTCCCGACCCGGCTGGTGTCGATGCTGCGCTATGGCGAGAACCCGCACCAGCGCGCCGCGCTTTACGTGCCGATCGGCCCCGCGGCGCGTGGCATCGCCCAGGCCGAGCAGGTGCAGGGCAAGGAGCTCAGCTACAATAATTATAATGACGCCGACGCCGCGCTCGAACTGGTCAGCGAATTTCGCGACGGGCCGCCGACGGTCGTGATCGTCAAGCATGCCAACCCCTGCGGGGTGGCGACGGCGGATACGCTGCTGGAAGCGTACCAGGCGGCATTTGCCTGCGACACGGTTTCGGCGTTCGGCGGCATCATCGCCTGCAATCGCCCGCTCGACGGCGCGACTGCCGCCGCGATTGCGGAGATCTTTACCGAGGTCGTCGCCGCGCCCGATGCCGACGAGACCGCCCGCGCCGTCTTCGCGCGCAAGAAGAATCTCCGGTTGCTGTTGACCGGCGCATTGCCCGATCCGTCGCGTTCCGGCCTGATGACCAAGATCATCGCCGGCGGCGCGCTGGTGCAGGATCGCGATAATGGCCGCGTCACCCGCGACATGCTCAAGGTCGTCAGCAAGCGCCAGCCCACCGAGCGCGAGCTCAATGATTGCCTGTTTGCCTGGACGGTGTGCAAGCATGTGAAATCCAACGCGATCGTCTATGCCAAGGACGGCGCGACCGCAGGGATCGGCGCGGGCCAGATGAACCGGGTCGAATCCTCGCGCATTGCCGCCTGGAAGGCCAAGGATGCAGCCGAAAAGGCCGGCTGGCCGGAGCCGCGCACGATCGGATCGGCGGTCGCCTCGGACGCCTTCTTTCCGTTCGCGGACGGCCTGCTGACCGCAGTCGAAGCCGGCGCCACCGCCGTGATTCAGCCCGGCGGCTCGATTCGCGACGATGAGGTGATCGCCGCCGCCGATGAAGCCGGGCTCGCCATGCTGTTCACGGGGATGCGGCACTTCCGGCATTGAGCCTGGCCTATTCCAAGGCAGGCCTTGCATCGGCACATTCGATTCCGAGGGTCATCCCCTGACTCGCGCGCAGCGGGCGAGATGGCTAAAGGCGGGCCTGTTGAGGACGCATTAGCCGACATGTTGATCGCCACGCCGCACAGCACCGATGCCGCCAGCGGCAGGCCGCGCCTTCCGCTGATGACGGCGCTTGGCCCTGCGGCCGAAGTCGCGGGCCTTTGGGTGCAGGAGATCGAACCGTGCGATCCGGCCGAGCTGTTTTCAGCGCTCGCGGACGCGCCGGGAATTGCGTTTCTGGATAGCGCGGCGGTCGGCGATCCGCGCGGCGGCTGCTCCTATCTTTGCGTCGATCCCGTAGGCGAACTGATCGTTGAGGACGCTGCCGATCCCGAGCTGTTCGAGCGGCTCCGTATGTTCAAGGCAACGCTGCCGACCCGGCCCGTTGGCCCGCTGCCTTTCACCGGAGGCATCGTCGGCATGCTGAGCTATGATGCCGGGCGGGAGCGGCTGGGCGTGCGCAGCCGGCACGAGCGCGACACGGCGCCGGGCCTCGCCGCGCGTAGCTATGATTTTGTGGTCGGCTTCGATCATTGCGCCGGGCGGGCCTTCGCGCTGGTGGCTGATCGGCCGGATGCGCCCGCCGCGCAGCGCTTCGCGCGCTGGCGGCAGATGGCGCAGGCCGCTCTCCCCCGCGCCGAGACCGTGCCGCTGGCATGGCGACAAGGCTTCGACGGCACTGCCTATCGCGCCCGGCTCGATCGCATCGCCGGCTATCTCGCCGCGGGCGACATCTATCAGGCGAACCTCAGCGCGCGTTTCGTGGCTGCGCGGCCGGCGGGCTTCGATCCCGCCGCAGCCTATTTGCGGCTGCGCGCGCGCTCTCCCAATCCCTTCGGAGCCTTTCTGGATCTGGGGGCGGGGCGCACATTGCTCAGCGCATCGCCCGAACGCTTCGTGTCGCTGGCGCCCGACGGGCTGATCCAGACGCGGCCGATCAAGGGCACCGCGCCCCGCTTTGCCGATCCGGGGCAGGACCGCAGCGCCGCAAGCGCGCTGGCCGCGTCGGGCAAGGACTGGTCCGAAAACCTGATGATCTGCGATCTGCTCCGCAACGATCTGGCGACGGTCTCGGTGCCCGGATCGGTGCGGGTGCCGCAGCTTGCGCAGATCGAGCGCTTCGCTTCGGTCTGGCATCTGGTGTCGGTGGTGGAGGCGCGGCTGAAGCCCGGAAGCGACGCGATCGACCTGCTCGAGGCGGTCGTGCCCGGCGGATCGATCACCGGCGCACCCAAAAAGCGCGCCTGCGAAATCATCGACGAACTGGAGGATGGCAGGCGCGGCGCGATGTTCGGCACCGTCTTCCGCATCGGTACGGACGGCGCGCTGGACAGCTCGATCATCATCCGATCGATGCTGGCTGACCGAGCTTCGGTCATTGCGCGTGCGGGCGGCGGCATCGTTGCCGAAAGCGAGGCGGACGCGGAATATGCCGAAATGCGCGCCAAGATCGCGCCGCTGCTCGATGCGACCGGCGCGGAGCCCTTGGACTGAGGAAGCCGGCTTTAGCCCATCGCTGTCGCAAGGCGCTCATCCGCGAAAATCTTGCCGGGATTGAGCGTTTGCCGCGGATCGAGCGTCCGTTTCAGCGCTCGCATGAGTTCGATCTCGGCCGGCGTTCTCGATATGCCGAGAAAGGGCATTTTCTCGATGCCGATGCCATGTTCGGCAGAAATGCTGCCGCCGAGCGCTTTCAGCGGCGCATAGACGATCCGGTCCGCCTCGGCATGATCGTCAGGGCGGCCGGTGCAGATGAACAGGTGAAGATTGCCGTCGGCGATATGGCCGAACACGACCAGGCACGCTTGCGGCCAGCGCTGGCGCAAGGCGTGCTCGAGCTGATCGACATAGGCGGCCATATGCGCCTGCGGCAGGCTGATATCGT
>CBFRWL010000049.1:0-12018 GCA_965727025.1 uncultured Sphingomonas sp. | reverse complement strand
ATGCGGTGACTTGCAGCGCCGCAAGGGCGAGGACAAGCACAACCAGAATTGCCGAGAGTGCCGGTCGCTGAAGGCTCATCGGCCGCACCATAGAGCGATCGGTGCGGCCCTCAAGCGCGAGGTGCGCTTCAGGCGATTGCTTTTCATAGAGCCGCCGATTCTTTGCCCACGATATTGTGCGTGGTATGACTTGGTAGTACTGGGAATGCTTATGGGCGAAGTTCGGAAAATCAGCATCGCTTTGACGGAGGAGCTTGCTGCTGACGTCGATCGGGCGGTGGCCAGCGGCGATTATGCAAGCACGAGCGAAGTCATCCGCGATGCGCTGCGCAATTGGAAGCAGCATCGATTGAATAAGGCGGCCCAAGTTGAGGATTTGCGCCAGCTATGGGCGGATGGCCTCGCGAGCGGCGATCCACGGCCGGTAGATGAAGATTGGTTCGCCTCAATTAGCAAGCGCGGTATGGAACGGCTGTCAAAGGCCCGTGGCGCTCCTTGATGCGGCTCGTCTATCTGCCCAGTGCCGATGACGACATTCTCGACATCTTCGTTACGATCGCTCTCGATGACGAACTGGCGGCGCACCGCTTCGTCGATAACCTTCGTAAGTCAATAATGCGTCTGGCCGATTTTCCGGAAAGTGCGCCCCCTCGCGACGACATCGCGTTGGGCATGCGCGGGCTGATCTTTGGACGCTATCTCGCATTATACCGGATCAACGGCGACAGTGTGGAGATAGTCCGCGTGCTTCACGGAATGCGGGACCTTCCGAATAGCTTGGGCTGATAGGGGCGAGACCGCCAACCCCAATAAGGTTAATGCGCTGCGCCCCAGCTCGCGCCGGTGCCGATCTCGACATCGAGCGGGACTTTGAGGTGCACGGCCGGCATTGCCGCGCCCGCCATCGTGGTACGGATCACCTCGCTTGCCGCTTCCACCTGATCGGGCGCGAGTTCGAACACCAGAATTGCCGAGAGTGCCGGTCGCCGAAGGCTCATCGGCCGCACCATAGAGCGATCGGTGCGGGCCTCAAGCGCGAGACACTTGTTCCGGGCATGGAGCACGCTAGAAGGCCGCATCCGCTCTTAGCTCAACCGGATAGAGTGTCGGGCTTCGAACCCGAAGGTTGCAGGTTCGAATCCTGCAGAGCGGGCCATTATTTCAATGCGCTGCGCCCCAGCTCGCGCCGGTGCCGATCTCGACATCGAGCGGGACTTTGAGGTGCACGGCCGGCATTGCCGCGCCCGCCATCGTGGTGCGGATCACCTCGCTTGCCGCTTCGACCTGATCGGGCGCGAGTTCGAACACCAGCTCGTCATGTACTTGCAGCAGCATCTTCACATCGCCCAGGCCCGCCTCCGCCAACGCACCGGGCATGCGGGCCATGGCGCGTTTGATGATGTCGGCGCTGGTGCCCTGGATCGGCGCGTTGATCGCCGCCCGTTCGCTGCCCTGGCGTTCCGCCTGCTTGGGTGACTGGATCCGGGGGAAATGGGTTTTGCGGCCGAACAGGGTGGTGACGAAGCCGCGCTCGCGAACATGCGTCAGCGTCTCGGCGATATAGCGATTGATGCCGGGGAAGCGCTCGAAATAGCGATCGATCATCGCCTGCGCTTCATCCGAGGCAATGCCGAGACGACCGGCGAGGCCCCAGCGCGAAATGCCGTACAGAATCGAGAAATTGATCGTCTTTGCCCGGCCGCGCGTATCGCGATTGACCTCACCGAACAGCTCCTGCGCGGTGAGGCTGTGGATATCGTCGCCGCGCGCAAATGCGGCCTGGAGCGCGGGCACGTCCGCCATGTGCGCCGCCAGCCGCAGCTCGATCTGGCTATAGTCGGCGGAGAGCAGGACCTTGCCCGGCTCGGCGACGAAGGCATCGCGGATGCGCCGGCCGATCTCGGTGCGAATCGGAATATTCTGGAGATTGGGATCGGTGGACGCCAGGCGGCTGGTCTGCGCGTGGGCCAGGCCGAAGCTGGTATGGACCCGGCCGGTCGCCGGATTGATCGAGGCCTGCAGCGCGTCGGTATAGGTCGATTTGAGCTTGGTGAGCTGACGCCAGTCGAGAACCTTCGTGCAGATCACATTGCCTTCGCCGGCGAGCCGTTCGAGCTCGGAAACATCAGTCGAATAGATGCCGCTCTTGCCCTTGCGCCCGCCCTTCAAGCCCAGCCGTTCGAATAGCACGTCGCCCAGCTGCTTCGGGCTGCCAATGGTGAAGGGGCCGCCCGCGAGCGCGTGGATCTCGCCTTCGAGCACGGTGGTCTGCGCGGCAAACTCGGTTGAAAGGCGCGCGAGCTCTTCGCGATCGACCTTGATGCCGGCGCGCTCCATTTCGGCGACCACGGAAACCAGCGGCCGATCGACAAGCTCGTACACGCGCGTGGCGGCCTCGCGTGCCAGCCGGGGCTTGAGCTTCTGCCAAAGCCTCAGCGTCACATCGGCATCCTCGGCCGCATATTCGGTCGCGCGCGCAAGATCGACCTTGTCGAAGCTGATCGCTTTCTTGCCGGCGCCCGTGACGTCCTTGAAGGCGATCGGGCAATGGCCGATGTGAAGCTGGCAGAGATCGTCCATGCCATGATTGTGCAGCCCGGCATCGAGAGCGAAGCTCACCAGCATGGTGTCGTCATAGGGTGCGACGTCGATGCCATGCCGCCGGAACATGATCAGATCATATTTGAGGTTCTGGCCGATCTTGAGAACCGCAGGGTCCTCGAGCAAGGGTTTCAGCCTGGCGAGCGCGGCTGCGAGGGGGATCTGCTGCGGCGTGTCGCTGAGCAACCCGTCGCCCACATGCGCCAGCGGAATATAGCAGGCCTTGCCGGCCTGCGTCGCCATGCTCACGCCGACCAGCCCGGCGCGGATGCAATCCAGATCGTCGGTCTCCGTGTCGATGGCGACGATGCCGCAGGTGCGCGCTTCGGCGATCCAGCGATCCAGCGCTTCTTCGGTCACGACGGTTTCATAGGCCTTGTGATCGACCGGCACGGTTTCGGCCGGAGGCGGCGGAGGCGCGGGCTTTGCCGGCGAGGTTGCGAGCGGCGATGAGATGCTGCTGCCATTTCCGGGGCCGGGACCGCCGACGCGGCCAAGCAATGATTTAAAGCCCTGATCTTCGAGAAAGGCGCGCAACGGCTCCGGCGGCAGGCCTTTCAGGATCAGGTCATCGAGCGGTTCCGGCAAAGGGCTGTCGCAGACGAGCTTCACCAGTTCGCGGCTGAGCCGGGCATTGTCGGCGTGCTCGATCAGCGAGTCGCGGAGCTTCGGCTTCTTGATCTCCGGCGCGGCGGCGAGCACCGCTTCGAGATCGCCATATTCGATGATGAGCTGCGAGGCCGTCTTGGGGCCGACGCCCGGCACGCCGGGCACATTATCGACGCTGTCCCCCATCAGCGCGAGCACGTCGCCCAGTTTCTCCGGCGGCACGCCGAACTTCTCGATCACATAGTCCGGGCCGATGCGGCGGTTGTTCATCGTGTCGAGCATGTCGAGGCCCGGCTCGATGAGCTGCATCAGATCCTTGTCCGACGAGACGATCGTGACCTGCCAGCCTTCCTTGAGCGCAGCCTTCGCATAGCAAGCGATGATATCGTCGGCTTCGAGCCCCTCTTCCTCGATGCAGGGCACGGAAAAGGCGCGGACGGCATCGCGTACCAGCGGAAATTGCGGGATAAGCTCGGGCGGCGGCGGCGGCCGATGCGCTTTGTATTTGTCGTAAAGATCGTTGCGAAACGTATGCGAGGAAGCATCGAAGATAACGGCGAGGTGGGTAGGCCCGTCCGCCTTATGGAGATCGTCCACCAGCCGCCACAGCATGGTCGTGAAGCCATAGACCGCGCCGGCTGGCACGCCATGCGCGTTGGTGAGCGGCGGAAGGCGGTGAAATGCCCGGAAAATGTAGCTCGAACCGTCGACGAGATAAAGATGATTGGCGGCCATGGGAGGTCAGATAGCAAGAGGAAAGGCAGAGCGCGAGGGCGCAGCGCGACTTGACCGCAATCACGCGGCGAAGCATCCCTTCCGCATGGACCAGGTCATTGCCGTCTCCACGATCGCGCACACGATCCAGCTCGTGATGGCGCCGGTATTCATGGTGGCGGGCATAGCGGGGCTGCTCAATTTGCTCGCGATGCGGCTCAATCGGGTGGTCGATCGATCGCGCGCGCTCGCGTCCGATTTCACTGGGCCCGATCATCCCGACCATGATCGGCAGGTCTGGGAACTGCGCATTCTCGATCGGCGCATCAGGATCGTGAACTGGGCGATCCTGCTGTGCACGACCAGCGCGATCGCCATCTGTCTCGTCGTGGCCGCCTTGTTCATCGCCGCTTTGTCCGATCTCAACGTCGGGCGCTGGATCGCGTTGGCGTTCATCCTGGCGATGCTGCTGCTGATCAGTGGCTTGGCATGCTTTCTGCTTGAGATCAGGCTTGCGCTTCTCACCATCCGCGTGCCTGTGGAACTTCTGGAGAAGCAGGAGCGCGCACGACGCGTATTCGCGAATGTGAACTGGCTGAGAAAATGAAAAAGGACCGCTGGGGGCGTTCCCCAGCGATCCCTTGACATGGTCAGCGGCCGGAGGTTCCAGCCTGGGAGACCTTGGCGTGAGCCTTAGCCCCGCATCTCCCAAACGAACCGGACCGACCTCTCTGCTTGACCATGAGACATCGGATCACCTCCTTTCGCTAGTTGAAGACGTAATGAACATGATTCATCTTGAGCACGAGAACAAGACTTGCATTCAAAATTTTTTCATACGAACATCAGAGCTTCGTGCCGTTCAGCCCTTGCCGAATTGCGCGCGCAGCTCGTTTTTCGCCTGCTCGAGAATATTGCGCTGCCGGGGATCGAGATCTTTTCCGGAGCGGTTTATGTAAAAGGTCAGTATCGACATCGCTGAGCGAAACGGCGTGCTCTTGCGCCGTCGCGATCGTTCCGCCGATTCTTTTAGAGACGACGCAATTCGCGCGGGATCGTCGTAGGTGAACACGTCTTTTTCGAGGTCAAGCGCGTCCGATTGCTTGGTGACCTGCTGAGACCATCTTCGCATGATCATCGGTGTTATCCATTTCTTTTGAAATATTGGACCGCACGCTCATGCTTCTGGGCAGCTTCGCGGCTGTCGAAGGTGCCGAGGTTTCGCCGTTTGCCGGTCTTCTCGTCCTTCTTGCGCGAATAGAGGCGGTATTGGCCCGATTTCAATTTGCGGATCATGCTTTTAAAACGGATCGTTGGCCGGTCGCGTTCCCTTTCAAGCTAGAGTATATCCGCTTTTCTTGAGATGCTTCGGGGGAAAAAATGAGACTCGCGTTGGCTGCAATATGTTCGGGCGTGATGTTGCTCTTGCCATCGGGCGTATTCGCCACCGTGGTGGCAAGCGATCCCGGCGGCTTTGCGGTGACGGTCGAACGGACCCTCGGGCCTGACACCCCCGATGCGCGGCAGGCGTTGTGGTCGCTGCTCATAGCGCCAGATCGATGGTGGAGCCCGGCGCATACATGGAGCGGGGATGCCAGCAACTTGTCCCTCGAAGCGAAGGTCGGCGGATGCTGGTGCGAGAAACTCAAGGACGGCGGCATGGTGGAACATGCCCGTGTGCTGCTGGTCGAACCGCAGCGCCGGTTGCTGCTCAGGGGAGAACTGGGCCCGCTGCAGCACATGGCCGTGACCGGAAAGATGGAAATGGCGGTCGGCGCTACTTCGGGTAAGACCAGCGTCACCTTCAGCTATGCGGTGGGCGGCTACGGTCTGCGCGATAGCCCCGGTTTGGCAAAGGCTGTCGACGCCGTGCTCGGCGAGCAGGCTGACCGGCTCGTGAAGGCTGCGACAGCGCGCTGATTATTGGCGGCAGTCCTCGATCACATGCGCGATTTCCGGCCATGCCGGCAAGATGAGCCGGTCCCCCATGGGGAGGCCGATCATGATGCGGCCACGGCTATATGCCACGCCGTCGAGAAAGCTGTCGAAGGCTGCAATTTCGGCCGTCACGCCCTCGGGCGACGCAGTGGCCGCAACTGTGCGCGCAGCGAAGGTGGTGGTGATCGTGAGATTGCCGCCTGAGGGCATCGTCTGGGGTGCCGGGATGAACATCACGGTGCGGCGCTGCGTATTGCATCTGATCCGGAAAATGGCGGTGCCGCTATTCGATCCGCCGTAGAACAGGGCCTCGCCAGCCTGGTATCGCCAGCTGCCGGGTGTGAGCGGAGCGTCCTGCCAGCTGGTTGGTGCGGGCGCTGGAGCAGCCGACGGCGGCGGGGGAGGTGGCGCCGGCGCGGGGGCTGGCGGCGCAGGCGCGCAGCGCGTGAGAGTAAGCGCAAGTGCCGTTGCGGCCAGGGCATGTGAGATACGCATGGCCAGCCTGTGCCGCTCCATTGGCGCTGCTGCAAGCGGGCTTCAGCTTCGCAAGCGATAACCGGTGCGGAAGATCCATCCGATCACGGCCACGCAGGCGACCAGAAATACCATGGTCATTCCCAGGCTAAGCCCGAAATTGACATCGGCGATATCATAAAAGGCCCAGCGCAGGCCGCTGATCAGATAGACCACCGGATTGAACAGGCTCACCGTGCGGAAGAAGGGCGGCAACATCGAAATCGAGTAAAAGGTGCCGCCGAGAAATGTCAGCGGCGTGATCACCATCAATGGCACGATCTGCAGCTTTTCGAAACCATCCGCCCAGAGGCCAAGGATGAAGCCGAACAGGCTGAAGGTGACGGCGATCAGCACCAGGAACAATGCAGCCAGCAAAGGGTGCGCGATTTGGTAATCGACGAACAGGCGGGCCGTCGCAAGGATGATGATGCCGAGGATCACGGATTTGGTTGCGGCGGCACCGATATAGCCGATCAACGTTTCGGCCACGCCCACCGGCGCGGAGAGCAATTCGTAGATAGCGCCTGTGAAGCGCGGCATGTAAATGCCGAAAGATGCATTGGAAATGCTTTCGCCCAGCAGGGTCAGCATCATCAGGCCAGGGATGATGAAGGCGCCGTAACTCACGCCCTCGATCGCTTGCATGCGGCCCCCGATCGCCGACCCGAACACCACGAAATAGAGCGAGGTGGTCAGCACCGGGGTCGCGATCGTCTGGATCACGGTTTTCCAGGCGCGCGCGAGTTCCGCCATGTAGATGGCGCGAATGGCGTGGATATTCACTATTTTCCCTCAACCAGATCGACGAAGATATCTTCCAGCGAGCTGCGGTGCATGTCGATCGACTTCACCTCGAGCCCTGCGCGATCGAACCGCCGCACCAGATTGGCGATGCCGATATCGCCACTATCGCCATGGATCACATAGCCAAGCGTCAGCCCATCGTCGGACAGGGTGAGTGGGATATCGGCCAGTGCTTCCGGGATGGCGGGCAGCGGCGCTGCAAGCCCGATGATCACGCTGGTCTGGCCCAGCTTGGTCATCAGCGTGTTCTTCTCCTCGACGATGATCAGCTCGCCCTTGTTGATGACGCCGATCCGGTCCGCCATCTCTTCGGCTTCCTCGATATAGTGGGTGGTCAGGATGATGGTGACGCCATTGTCGCGCAGCGACCGCACCATCTCCCACATTTCGCGCCGCAGTTCGACGTCGACGCCGGCGGTGGGCTCGTCGAGAAACAATATTTGCGGTTCGTGGACCAGCGCCTTCGCGATCAGTACGCGGCGTTTCATGCCGCCTGAGAGCTCCCTTATCTTGGCATGACGCTTGTCCCATAGCGAAAGATCGCGCAGCACGCGCTCGATCAGCGCCGGATCGGCAGGCTTGCCGAACAGGCCGCGGCTGAACAGCAGCGAGTCCTTCACGACCTCGAAAATGTTGAGTGCCATTTCCTGTGGAACGAGGCCAATCTTGGTCCGCGCAGCACGATAATTCCGCGCAATATCGTCGCCATCGACGGTGACCGACCCCGCAGTGGGGCGCACGAGCCCGCAAATGATGCCGATCAGCGTTGTCTTGCCGGCGCCATTGGGCCCGAGGAGCGCGAAGATTTCTCCCCGCCGGATGTCCAGATCGATGCCCTTGAGTGCTTGATGTCCGGATTCGTAAGTTTTTACGAGCCCGGAAATGGAAAGGATTGAATCCACGCCCACTCCCCTGATGTGCGGAGGAGATAGGCGATCGATCGGAGCATTTCACCCCCTCGGCTCATTTATTGGAAACGGGAGGTGTCGATCGGCATCCGCATCTTGATGCGGTTGAGTTTCCAGCGGACGCGCAGATCGTCGGGCGCGACGTCGCTTTCCAAGCCCGTGTAGGATTGATGGAGCCCATAGCGCGCAATCCGCGTTTTCTCGGCGTCCGATCCGTCAATTTCCTCGTGCACGGATTCCTTGAGGAGCTGGGCGAGATCAAGCCTGTCCCGGGATTGCGCAAACGCAGGAGAAGCGGTGATTGTCACCAGTAGCAATGCCGAGACCAAGAAACGCATGGCACTTTCTCACGTCCATACGCCTCCCCATGCTACTAAAGCATGTTAGTTGTTGTTGTTCCCAACGCCACATACTCGGATTGAGCTTTATCAGCACGCCTCACCGCGCGCCGTTTATAATTCTATGCTGGGGCGATCCTGCATTTGCTTCCGCAATCAGCGCCGGCCACTGCCAAATTTCCGCGCGGTTTTGCCATATCGCAGCTTGCGCGTCCCAGGTTTGCCCTCGCTGGCGCGGCCTCTCGGCGCGGCGACTTGTTGCTCGGCCGGCAGCCCGAGTTCCTGTGCCTCGAGCGAACGGATCTCGTCGCGCAGGCGGCCAGCCTCCTCGAACTCCAGATCGGCGGCGGCGGCACGCATTTTCTTCTCAAGATCCTCGATATAGGCGCGCAGATTGTGGCCGACCATGTGCGGCGCATCCTCGATGCCGGTATCGACCGTCACCTGGTCACGCGAGGCAATGTGGCCGACGATGTCGGTGATATTGCGCTTGATCGTGGCCGGCGTGATCCCGTGTTCGTCATTATAGGCTTGCTGTTTTTCGCGCCGGCGCTGCGTTTCCGCCATTGCGCGCTCCATCGATCCGGTGATGCGATCGGCATAGAGGATCACGCGGCCCTCGACGTTGCGCGCGGCGCGGCCGATGGTCTGGATGAGTGAAGTTTCGGACCGGAGGAAGCCTTCCTTGTCCGCGTCCAAAATCGCGACCAGCCCACATTCGGGTATATCAAGGCCTTCGCGCAACAGGTTGATCCCTACCAGAACGTCGTAAACACCGAGCCTAAGATCACGGATCAACTCAATTCTTTCCAGCGTCTCCACGTCCGAATGCATGTAACGGACCTTGAGACCGGCCTCGTGCAGATACTCGGTCAGATCCTC
The DNA here is from genome assembly GCA_965727025.1 of uncultured Sphingomonas sp. Classification (GTDB taxonomy): domain Bacteria; phylum Pseudomonadota; class Alphaproteobacteria; order Sphingomonadales; family Sphingomonadaceae; genus CANJQJ01. Next base: position 2,708 of record CBFRWL010000049.1, on the reverse strand, counting down.
CGCCATGCGCTTGGTGAGGGTCGTGACGAGCGTGCGATAGCCCTTGGCGGCGGTCGCCTTGCACTCCTGCACCAGATCGTCGACCTGCTCCTCGACCGGACGCACCTCGACCGGCGGATCGATCAGCCCGGTCGGGCGGATGACCTGTTCGACGAACACGCCGCCGGTCTGCTCCATCTCCCAGGAGCCGGGGGTCGCCGAGACCGACACGGTCTGCGGCCGCATCGCGTCCCATTCGGGAAAACGCAGCGGGCGATTGTCGATGCAACTCGGCAGGCGGAAGCCATATTCGGCGAGCGTAATCTTGCGGCGGTGGTCGCCGCGCGCCATCCCGCCCACCTGCGGTACGGTTTGGTGGCTCTCGTCGACGAACAGGATGGCGTTGTCGGGCAGATACTCGAACAGCGTGGGCGGCGGCTCGCCGGGCAGTCTGCCGGTCAGGAAGCGGCTGTAATTCTCGATGCCGGCACAACTCCCCGTCGCCGCGATCATTTCGAGATCGAAGTTGGTGCGCTGCTCGAGCCGCTGGGCCTCGAGCAGCTTGCCCTCGGCGTGCAGCTCTTTGAGCCGCTCGGTCAGCTCGTGACGGATCGCATCCATGGCCTGCTTGAGCGTCGGGCCGGGGGTCACATAATGGCTGTTGGCATAAACCCGCACCGAATCGAGATTGGCCGACGGCTTGCCGGTCAGCGGATCGAACTCGGTGATCGCCTCGATCTCGTCGCCGAAGAAGGAGACGCGCCACGCGCTGTCCTCATAATGCGACGGAAAAATCTCGAGATTGTCGCCGCGCACCCGGAAATTGCCGCGCGCGAACGCCTGATCGTTTCGCTTATACTGGAGCGCGACCAGCTTGCGGATGATCTCGCGCTGATCGACCGACTGACCCTTTTTGAGGTCGAAGATCATCGCCGAATAGGTTTCGACCGAGCCGATGCCATAGAGGCAGGAGACCGAGGCCACGATCAGGACGTCGTCGCGCTCCAGCAGCGATCGGGTCGCGCTGTGCCGCATCCGGTCGATCGCTTCGTTGATCGAGCTTTCCTTCTCGATATAGGTATCGGTGCGCGGCACATAGGCTTCGGGCTGATAATAGTCGTAATAGCTCACGAAGAACTCGACCGCATTGTCCGGAAAGAAGCTCTTGAACTCGCCGTAAAGCTGCGCCGCAAGAATCTTGTTGGGCGCGAGCACCAGCGCGGGGCGCTGCAATTGCTCGACCACCTTGGCCATGGTGAAGGTCTTGCCCGATCCGGTGACGCCGAGCAGCACCTGATCGCGATCGCCCGCCCGCGCTTGGGCCACGAGCTCGGCGATCGCCTGCGGCTGATCGCCCGACGGCTGATAATCGGAGACGATCCGGAACGGCTTCCCGCCTTCGGTCTTGGGGGGGCGTTCCGGGCGATGAGGGACGAAGGTCTGGCCGAGGTCCGGCTCTTCAAGCGTGGTGCGGATTTGAATTGCCATCAATGCAGGATATGGTCGCGAAGCCGCCTCGCCGCAACCGCGAGGCCAACAGGGGAAGATGTCCGATGCGTAAACTGCCCTTTTTGCTGATCCCTGCGCTTACGCTCGCAGCGTGCAACAAATCGCCTACGGTCGAGGCGACCAATGCCTCCGGGGCGGAGGTGGCGAAGAAGGTCCAGGAATCGGGCATCACCGATCAGTTCATCTCGCCCGGCAAGTGGCAGATGGTGATGAAGATCAATGAGATGACCATGCCGGGCCTGCCTCCTGAGGCCGCCGCCCGGATGAAGACCATGATGGGGGAAGGGCACAGCTACACCGAATGCCTGACCCCGGCGGACGTGAAGAAGCCCAAGGAGGACATGTTCTCCGGTGACAAGGAATGCAAATATGATCATTTCGCCATGGGCGGCGGGAAAATCGATATTACAATGAGCTGTGGCGGAGAGCGGCCGCGCAAGATGCAGATGAACGGGACGTACAGCGCCAACGAATACCATATGAACGTGTCGTCATCTGGCGAAAGCAAGGCGGGGCCGGGCGCTATGTCGATGCAGATGGAGATGGCGGCCAAGCGCGTAGGCGAGTGCACCGCGGCGGAGCTCAAGGCCGACGGCAAGGGCTGAACATTGGAGCGGGGCGTTACCACGGGCGTTTGTCATTGCCATGCCGTTTGATCTGCTTGCCTATCGCTCGCGTATCGGTCTCGCCGAACTGCCGAAGCCCGACGAACAGGGTCTCGCCGCGATTCAGCGTGCGCATCGCCTCGCCATTCCTTTCGAGAATCTGGACATTGCGCTCGGGCATGGCGTCAGCGTGGATCGGGACGCCATTTTCGAGAAGCTGGTGACGCGGCGGCGCGGCGGCTATTGCTTCGAGCAGAACGGGCTGTTTCTCGCGGCATTGCAGGCGATGGACTTTCGGGCGCGGCCGCTCCTGGCGCGGGTCTGGCTTTTCGCGACGGAGACCCCGCCGAGAACGCACATGCTCAATCTCGTCTCGCTCGAAGGTGAGGATTGGATCGCTGATGCGGGCTTCGGCAGCAGCTACACGCCGCCGATGCCTTTGGCCGAGATGACGGTGACAGGCGCTGACGGTGTTCAGCATCGGCTTGCGCGGGACGCCGAGTTCGGCTGGATGCTGGAACGTCGCGAAGAAGGCGGAAGCTGGAGCCGGCAATATAGCTTCACCACCGACGCCGTGTGGCCAGCCGACATTGCGCAGGCGAACCATTTCACCTC
>CBFRWL010000048.1:0-12026 GCA_965727025.1 uncultured Sphingomonas sp. | reverse complement strand
TCAGGATCGGTAAAGCCGATTTCGGTCAGGTCACGGAAGGTGACCAGGCGCAGCGAATGGCAGGCCGAGCAGACTTCCTTGTACACCTGGAAACCGCGCTGGAGCTGTTGCCGATCGAACCGGCCAAGCGGGCCGTCGCTGGCCAGATGCAGTTCCTTCGGATGCAGATGGAACTCGTGCTCCGCGGTCGGGGCCGGCGGCTCCGAGATATAATTATAAGCGCCGACGATTGCCGAGAAGAGCAGGATGGCAACGAACGCCAGCCCAGCGAGAAAGCCGATAGGACGGACCATGAGCCTGTTCTTCCCTTAGTGCGCAGGCGCCGACGGAGCGGTTGCGGTATTGGTTGAGATTGTCGCGCCGCTCTGCCCCGAAAGCACTGCGTCAGTGATCGAGTTCGGTAGCGGCAGGGTGCGTTCGAACTTCGAAAGCATCGGCAATATGATCAGGAAGTGCGCGAAATAATAAGCCGCGGCGACCTGGCTGATCATCACATAGGGCTCTTCCGCCGGCGAACCGCCGCAATAGCCGAGGATCAGCACGTCAACGCAGAGCAGCCAGAAGAACTGCTTGAAGCGCGGACGATAATTGCCCGAACGGACCGGCGAATTGTCGAGCCACGGCAGGAAGAAGAGCAGCACGATCGCACCGAACATCGCCACCACGCCAAGCAGCTTGGCGGGGATGCCGAAGATATCGACCGTGAAGGCGCGCAGGATCGCGTAGAAGGGCCAGAAATACCATTCGGGGACAATGTGCGCGGGGGTCGAAAGCGGATTCGCCGGGATGTAATTGTCCGGATGGCCCAGCGCATTCGGCGCAAAGAACAGGATGAGCGCGAAGATGATCAGGAAGATGCCGGCCCCGAAACCATCCTTGGCGGTATAATAAGGATGGAACGGCACGGTATCCTGCGGACCCTTCACCTCCACACCGGTCGGGTTCGACGAGCCCGGAATATGCAACGCCCAGATATGGAGGATGATCACGCCCGCGATCACGAACGGCAGCAGATAGTGAAGCGAGAAGAAGCGGTTCAACGCCGCATCATCCGGCGCGAAACCGCCGAGCAGCCAGGTCTGGATGGTCGGGCCGACCAGCGGGATCGCCGAGAACAGGCCGGTGATCACCTTGGCGCCCCAGAAGCTCATCTGGCCCCAGGGAAGCACATAGCCCATGAAACCGGTCGCCATCATCAGCAGGAAAATGACGAGGCCGAGCAGCCACACCATCTCGCGCGGCGCCTTGTAGGAGCCGTAGTAGAGGCCACGGAAGATGTGGAGATAGACGACGATGAAGAACATGCTCGCGCCGGTCGCGTGGGCATAGCGAAGCATCCAGCCCGAGTTCACGTCGCGCATGATGTGCTCGACCGAATCGAACGCAACGCCGGCATTGGCGGCGTAATGCATCGCCAGCACGATCCCGGTGACGATCTGGATCACGAGCGCGAGGCCCGACAACACGCCGAAGTTCCAGAAATAATTGAGGTTGCGCGGCACCGGATAGCCGCCACCGACCGCGTTATACACCAGGCGGGGGAGCGGCAGGCGGTCGTCCACCCACTTCATCAACGGGTGCTTAGGCTCGTAATGGTTGGCCCAGGGGAAGCTCATTATGCCTTACCTCCGACCGTGACGACGGTATCCGATTTGAAAACATAATCCGGCACTTCCAGATTTTTGGGAGCCGGACCTTTGCGGATGCGGGCCGCGGTATCGTAGGTCGAACCGTGGCATGGGCAGAAATAGCCGCCATAGATGCCGCGCGTTTCGCCCTCGCCCGCCCCCAGCGGCACGCAACCGAGATGGGTGCAGACCCCCATCGTGATCAGCCACTGCTTGTGGCCTTCCTTGGTGCGCTCTGCCAGCGTCTGCGGATCGCGAAGCTCGCTCAGCGGCACGGCGTCCGCCTCGCCGATTTCCTTGGCGGTGAGGTGCCGCACGAACAGCGGCTGCTTGCGATAGATCGTCTTGATCGCCTGCCCTTCCTTGATCGCGGACAGATCGACGTCGATGGAAGCCAGCGCCAACACGTCGGCCGACGGATTCATCTGATTGATGAGCGGGACGAGCACGGCCACCGCGCCGACCCCTGCGAAACTGACAGCGGCGATATTGATGAAATCGCGGCGCCTGACTCCGTCTTGCGAGATTTCCTCGTGCGGAACTGCCTGTTCGCCTGTCGCCATTCCCAAGCCCTTGCTATCGCCATGGATGAACGGACGGGATGCTGGACCTTTCTAGACGGTCTTGCCCCCCGGCACGTTAACCGCCTGTCTGACCCGGCGGCTGGCGCGCTGATAGCCTCGCTTATCGCGTTTTGCCAACATCGATTTTCATCGCTTGTCGCACAGCAGCAAAATTCATAGGCGATGACGATGCGAATTGCGCTGTTTCAGCCGGACATAGCCGGCAATGTCGGGACGATCCTGCGCCTGGCGGCCTGCTTCGGAACGCCCGTCGGGATCATCGAGCCGTGCGGATTTGCCTTCTCGGAGCGGGCACTTAGGCGCGCGGGCATGGATTATGCGGCGCAGGCAGAAATTTCGCGCTATTCTGATTGGGATCAATTTCTTGCGTCGCTTCGGGGCCGATTGATCCTGCTGTCAACGAAGGGAAACATAATCGTGTCGAATGTCGGATTTGAAAGCAGCGACACGTTGCTGCTCGGATCGGAATCGGCTGGGGCACCTGATTATGTGCATCAGGCCGCCGACATCGTGGCGCGAATTCCACTGCAGCCCGGCTTTCGCTCGTTGAACGTCGCCGTTGCGGCGGGGATGGCATTGCACGAGGCACTGCGTCAGACAGGAAGCTTGCCGATATGATTGAACTTGATCGGGAACAGCAGGCTGCGCGCGCCTGGTTCGAAGCCTTGCGGGACCGGATCTGCGCCAGCTTCGAAGCGATCGAACGCGAAGCCGGAAGCGACGCCTGCTTCAGCTACCACCCCTGGCATCGCGATGACGATCCCGAAGCCAAGGGCGGCGGCGGCGTGCAGGGCTTGATGAAGGGCAAGGTCTTCCAAAAGGTCGGCGTCAACGTCTCCACCGTCGGTGGCGAGTTCGCGCCGGAATTCGCGAAAACCATCCATGGCGCCGGGGACGATCCGCGCTTCTTCGCCACGGGCATCAGCCTCGTCGCCCACATGGCCAATCCGCATGTGCCGGCGGTGCATATGAACACGCGATTCCTCACGACGACCAAGCGCTGGTTCGGCGGCGGCGCCGATCTCAACCCCTCCACCCCCTATGCCGAAGACAGTGAAGCCTTCCATGCCGCGTTGAAGGCTGCGTGCGATGCGCACGACCCGGACTATTATGGCCGCTTCAAGGCTTGGGCGGATGAATATTTCTGGATCCCGCATCGCAAGGTCCACCGCGGCGTCGGCGGGATCTTCTACGATCATCTCGAAGGCGAATTCGAGGCAGGCTTCGCCTTCACGCGTGCGGTCGGCGATGCGTTTCTCGAAATTTTCCCGAAGATCGTGCGGCGGCGAATGAACATGCCGGCCACGGCCGAGGATCAGGCGAGGCTGCTCGCCTATCGCGGGCGCTACGCCGAGTTCAACCTCGTCTACGACCGCGGGACGTTGTTCGGACTAAAAACGGGCGGCAATATCGACGCGATCCTGATGAGCCTGCCGCCGCTTGCTGCCTGGGAGTAGGCTGGAGGCGCGAAGCTTCGAACCGCACCTCCGCAGGCATACTCACCCCCGGCCCTGTGGCCACTCCAGCCTCGCATAGAGCCGCGCCAGGAAAATCGTCCAGAAGCTCATATAGATGGCATTGAAGGCCGCGAGCAGGACCGTAACGGACAGCGGCCCCAGCGCCTGAAGGCCCACCATTTTGAAAAGGATGATCAGCACGAGGCCCAGCGCCGATTCCAGCACTGCGACCAACAGCAGATAGAGCAAGAGATAGGCAACGAGGACGCCCAGGATCTTCACCGCATGGCCACGCGTGAGCGCGACCCCCCGGATAAAGGTTTCGCGGATGCTGCCCTCCTGATCGGCCAGCGTGGGCCATAAGAGAGCAAAGCGAATGCTGACCACCAACGCAGGCGGGACGAAGACCGCAAGCGCCAGCAGCAGCATTGCCTCCGGCGCAACTCCCGCAACCGCCGACAGCAGACCTACGAAGATGCCGGCGATCAGGCTGAGACCCACCATGACCACGCCCATCGCCAACAACAGGCCGATGCCGCGCGGCAGGAGCCGCAGTGCATCCCGCAAACCTTCGGCGACGCTTATCCGCGGCCGCAGCGCGATGCGGCTGAGGCTGAGATAGCCCGTCAAAACCAGCAGCAAGATCGGAATGAGTGCGAAGACCCACGGCCCGGGCGGGATTTCCCTTGCCGGAGGTTCAGGGGTCGGAACGACGAGGCCACCCAACAGCGCCGCCAGGCCGAATGTCGCGAAGCCGATCGGCAGCACGAGCGCGCGCTCCCGCATGAAGAAACCACGCGCGTCGTCCCAAACTTCGTCAATGGAAACACCGGCCATGCGGCGCCTCTATCGGTGCTGAGGGCGCGGCGCAATGGAGGGGCTTGATTGCGTGGCGTCGGCGCGACACATCGTCCCGATGACCGATGCCTATATCGATGGCGTGGAATGGCGGACGTCGCCTGCGCCCGTTCCCTATGAGGAAGCGCTGGCGGCGATGGAGCACCGCGCCGCCGCGATCCGCGCGGGCGAAGCGCGCGAGCTCGTGTGGCTGCTGGAACATCCTCCGCTTTACACCGCCGGCACCAGCGCCGATCCCGCCGAACTGCTCGCGCCGGATCGCTTCCCGGTTTACAAGACGGGCCGCGGCGGCCGCTACACCTATCACGGGCCGGGACAGCGCATCGGCTATGTCATGATCGATCTCGAAAAACGCGGCCGCGACATACGCTGCTTCGTTTCGGCGCTCGAGCGCTGGCTCATCGCCAGCCTGGCGGCGCTTGGCATCGAGGCGCGGCAGGAGCCGGGACGGATCGGCCTATGGACCGGCCATGGATCGAACGAAGCGAAGATCGCCGCGATCGGCGTTCGCGTTCGCCGGTGGGTGACCTTCCACGGTTTTGCGATCAACGTGGATCCCGATCTTTCCCACTTTGGCGGGATCGTTCCCTGCGGCATCTCAGAATATGACGTTACCAGCTTGAAAAAGCTTGGTATTTCAGTAGGGATGGATCAGGTGGATGCTGCGCTGAAAGCGCATTTCGGCTCATTTCTCGAACAAATTTCTCGATCCGCTCGACTCCAATGTGAAAGATGAGCGTTGTAGCCCACCAGTACCGAATTGCGTTGCGGCTTTGCATAATTGGAGGGAGTACCCATCATGCGCACGAAAACAGCGATTCTCCTGGTCGCAACAGCTTTGGCCGTCACCGCCTGCGGCAAGAAATCGGAACAAACCACCGACAATTCCGAGGTCACCGAAATGAACTCGGTGGGCACTATGGAGGGCACCACCAACGACATGTCGGCGATCGATACGGCGACCGACACCAATATGTCCGCCGACAATTCCGCCATGGCCCCGGCCGACAACGCGACGACGACAAGCGACAACGCAAGCAACACCACCATGTAAATCGGTAGCGCGATGCCGAGCTCGCCGGGCCGGGTCGCTGCGCTATTTTCCATCGCATTCAAGCGATTGGGGATGGCGCCGGCGGCACGGACCGAGCATAGAGAGGAGAACAAGTCACCTGCCGGGCGAGGAGTGGAATGCGGTTTATCAGTTGCGTAAGATCAGGCGTCATTTCCGCAGCGCTCGCCACGGTCGGTGCGGCCGCTTCACCTGCTTCGGCCTATCTATACTGGACGTCCCCGAACTTCGCCGGATCTCCTGTGCGTGGCGACGAGCCGGGGATGGTCGTACCCCTTGAAGGCGCAAAACCGGCCGAGGTTGACGCCAATCTGCTTTGGACGTTACGCGCAGCGCTCAATGTCGCGGCACTGCAATGCCAGTTCGCGCCGCCCTTGATGACGGTGCGCAACTACAACACGATCCTGAGCCAGCATGGCGCGGAACTCAGCAACGCCTACAAGACGATTGGCACCTATTTCAAACGCACGATGAAAAAGGGCTGGCAGCAGGCGGCGGACGCCCACAGCACGAGGATCTACAATGGCTTCTCGACCATGCATGCGCAGCTTGGCTTCTGCGAAACGGCCGGAAAGGTCGGGCGTGCCGCGCTCGCGGCCCGGCGTGGCGACCTGCACATGGTTGCTGCCACCTATATGAGCGAGTTGCGGAACAGCCTCGTTCCGGTAGGCGACAGCTTCTTCGCCGGCATCGCCACACGGACGCCGTTGGCGCCGGCGCCGTCGCCGCCGCTTGACGACAAATGCTGGGACAAAAAGGGCTTCCTCAAAAAGAAGTGCTGGCCGGCTGCGGGTTAGCGCAATCCCGTAAGCTTGTGCGTTTGCAGCGAAAGGCGCCAAGCGGGGTTGGCAAGCACGAAATCGATCGTCGCCTGCTGATTGGCCGCAAGCTCAGCCCCGTCCATCGGCTGAACGAGAAAATGCTCGAAATTCCAGCGGGCGATCTCGTCCATATCCAATTCCCGCTGCGGCCAGACGACCTTCACTTCCTGGCCTGATCGCTGGACAACCTGACTACCGGCCTTCGGGCTTATGCACAGCCAGTCGATTCCGCGCGGCGCTGCGATCGTGCCGTTGCTTTCGACGGCAATGGTGAATCCGCGATCGTGCAGCGCGTCCAGCAGCTCTTCGTCCAGTTGAAGCATCGGCTCGCCGCCGGTAATCACGGCGAACGGCCTCCCCTCGCCTGCCCAGAGACCGAGCGCCTGATCGGCAAGCGCGGCCGCCGGGTAGCGGCCGCCATGATCCCCGTCCATGCCGACGAAATCGGTATCGCAGAAACGACAAATGGCGGTTGAGCGGTCGTCCTCACGGCCGGTCCACAAATTGCATCCGGCGAGGCGGATAAACACCGCGCGACGCCCCGCCTGCATGCCCTCCCCCTGCAAGGTCAGGAACATCTCCTTGACGGCATAGCTCATGATGCCGGCGCCGCGGCATAGCGGGTCGGATCGGGAAGCCCTGCTTCGTGAAATCCCTTGGACCGCAAGCGGCAACTGTCGCACAGGCCGCAATGAAGGCCGTCCGGCGTTGGATCGTAACAGGACCAGCTTTGACCCGCATCAAGGCCGAGGCGAGCAGCTTCACGCGCAATATCCGCCTTGCTCATCTGCAGAAGCGGCGCGTGAATCGTGAAACGATCGCCTTCGACGCCTGCTTTGGTGGCGAGATTCGCCATCGTCTCGAACGCATGCAGAAAATCCGGTCGGCAATCGGGATAGCCGGAATAATCGAGCGCGTTGATGCCGATGAAAATGTCACGAGCGCCCAAAGCTTCGGCCCAGCCCAGCGCGACTGAGAGAAAGATGGTGTTGCGCGCGGGGACATAGGTGATGGGAATGCCCTCCCCCACGCCCTGTTTGGGCACGGCGATGTCATCGGTCAGCGCGGAGCCCCCGAATCGCCTGAGATCGAGCGGGAGCACAATGTGGCGGACCGCGCCGAGCGCGGCTGTGATCTGGGCGGCCGCCTGCAGTTCCACCGCGTGGCGCTGATTATAGTTTATGGTTAGAGCGTGAAGCGCAAACCCGTTGCTCCGCGCAATGCCGGCAGTGACCATCGAATCAAGCCCTCCGGAGAGCAGCACGACGGCGGGTCGCGATGGAATTTCGGTCATCAGCCGGGGCTAGCCCCGCGACCGGGCACGCGCAAGACTGCTGCCGCGCCCAAAAAAATTGGGCCGCTCCGGAGAACGGCCCAGTGGGCTTTTCAGCCTGCTAGGGAGAAAGCTGCCGAATACGGCACCTGAGGCCCCTTATAAGCAAACAGGGTAAACGAACGATGAACGTGGCTCAGTTCGGCTGACCGGGACGGCTTCCCTGACATTCCCCCACCCGCCGTGCCTCGGCATCGAAGGCAAACGGGGTCCGCGCAGCGATGCCCTGGCTGCTGATCCGCGCCAGCCGGGGGGTTTCGATCACGATAGAGGTACGGCCCCAGCCATTTCCTGGGCAGGTATAATGCACGGTCGCCCGATCCCGTTCGTCCTGGATGACGAATCGGCCGCAGCTCGGGCCGGCGTGCGCGAGCTGGATCAGTGGTTCGATATCCGCCAGGCAGATGCGTCGGGATGAGCCGTCATCGAAAACCACGTTCCAACTGCCGGGCGTGATCGCCTTCGACGACATCAACGCGCCCGGCTTTCCGGTCAGCGGCGCGGCCGACGCCACAGCAGCCGCCAACGCGACTGCGGCTGTGATGGACAAAAAACGCCACATCTCGTCCTGCCCCCGAAACGATGCACCGCTCTATCACATCGGACACCGGCTTCAAATCAATGCGGGCTCGAGACCGAAGCTTTTCGCGCAATAGGCACAGTCGACCCTGATCAAGCCATCTTCTCCCACCATGTTCTCACGCTCATCCGGTGGAAAACGCGCGATGACGGAGCGGATGTGATCGAGGTGGCAGCGGCAGCCGCGTGTGAAACTCAAGGCAGGCACAGTGCGGATCTCTTCTTCGTTGAACAGCCGCCACAGCAGATTCTCAAGCGAAAGCTCGGCGTCCAGCAATTCTTCCCGCTTCACCGTCGCTGCAAGTGCCTCGACATGCTCCCACTCCGGATGGTCGAGCCGCGTGTGGATCCGATCCCGCCCCTCCTCGCCTTCGGGAAGATGCTGCAACAGCAGCCCCGCGGCCATATGCCCGCTGTGATCGGCGGGGCGGACAGCGAGGCGGACCAGGCTCGGGATCTGTTCGGACTGGGAAAAATAATTTTGCGCCGCCTCCGCCAGCGAGGCGCCTTCGAGTGGGACGATGCCCTGATAGCGTTCGCCCGTCACCGCCTGATCGAACGTGATCGCGAGATAGCCCTTGCCGAACAGGGCGAAGAGCGAGGGATCGGCCGGCGCCTCGGCCAGCCGCTCGGGATCGTGGCGCAGATAGCCGCGCAGCTCCCCATTGCGATAATCGCAGACCAGGAGATCGATCACTCCCCCTTCGGTTTGCGCCTGAATGGTGAGCTGGCCCTCGGCGTTTTTGAGCGTGGTTCCCAGCAGCGCGGTGAGCAATAGCGCTTCGGTCAGCACGCGCTCGATCAGCGGCGGGTAACCGTGATTCGAGAGAATCTCATCGAGAACCGGGCCGAGCCGGACCAGCCGGCCCCGGGCATGCCGCTGCGGAATGGTGAAGCCGAGCGCCTCATCCGTGGCGAAGGGAGCACCATGGCCGTTACCGGGTGTGTTGGAAGAAGAGCTCAAATCGATTTCCTTGGCCACCCCGAACGTGCTCAGAGCCACCAAGCCACGAACGCTGCGAGATATGGAGGAGTGGATGCTGAAACAAGTTCAGCATCGCGAGCGATTATTTCAAGCCTCGGCGATCATCCCGAAACACCAGAGCAGGATCGCCTTCTGGGCATGAAGCCGATTTTCGGCCTCATCCCAGACGACCGATTGGGGTCCGTCGATCACATCATCCACCACCTCTTCGCCGCGATGCGCGGGCAGGCAATGCAGGAACAGCGCATCGGGACGCGCGGCCGCCATGATCCTCGGATTGACCTGATATGGCATCATCGCGCGGAGCTTTTCCTCGGCATGCGCCTGGCCCATCGATATCCAGGTGTCGGTGACGACGACATCCGCGCCGGTGACGGCGGCAATCGGATCGCGTTCGAAGCGCACATCCGCGCCGCGCTGGTGAGCCGCCGCCACCACCTCCGGCGAGGGATCATAGCCATCCGGGCAAGCAACCCGCACGCCGAAGCCAAGCAGGCTGCCGGCTTCGATAATCGAATGGAGAACATTATTGCCGTCGCCCAACCAGGCCCATTGGGTGCCCGCCAGCCGCGCGCGGTGCTCGATCACCGTTTGCAGGTCCGCCATGATCTGACACGGATGGCTGTGATCGGTGAGGCCGTTGATCACCGGCACGGTGGCATATTTGGCCATTTCGGTGAGCTTGGCATGATCGTCGGTGCGGATCATGATCGCATCGGCGAAGCGCGAGAGCACGCGGGCCGTATCGGCCACCGTCTCGCCGCGGCCAAGCTGCATCGAGCCTGCGTCCATGACGATGGTGGTGCCGCCAAGCTGGCGCATGGCCATGTCGAACGAGACGCGGGTACGCGTCGAATTCTTCTCGAAAATCATCGCCAGCGTGCGCCCGGCGAGCGGCGCGTCGGCATCGGCCTTGCCCTTCGGCCAGCCGGTGCGCGCCTGCTTGCGGGTCATCGCTTCATCGAGCATCGCCGCGAGCGCATTGCCCCCGGCATCAGCCAGATCGAGAAAATGGCGGGTCATGAGTCCGCAGCCTGATAGCTCCGCGCGCCGGCCGACAGACGCTGGAAGAAATCGCTGACATGGCTCTCGTCGATCACCAGCGGTGGAAGCACGCGGACCACATTGTCGCCCGCGCTGACCGTCAGCAGGCCATGATTGTCCCGCAGATGCGCGACAAATGCGCGGCTGTCCGACTTGAGCCGGAGGCCGAGCATCAGCCCGGTGCCGCGAACGCTATCGAACAAATGGTCGTGATTGGGGATCATCTGTTCGAGCCCGGCGCGAATGCGCTCGCCCATTGCCCGAACATTTTCGAGGAAGCCCGGCTCCTGGATGACATTGAGCACCGCTTCGCCGACGGCCATGGCGAGCGGGTTGCCACCATAGGTCGAGCCGTGCGTGCCGATCACCATGCCCTTGGCCGCTTCCTCGGTCGCGAGGCAGGCGCCGAGCGGAAAGCCGCCGCCAATGCCCTTGGCGACCGCCATGATATCAGGCTCGATGCCGTAACTCTCATACGCCCACATCTTGCCGGTGCGGGCGTAGCCGCATTGAACCTCGTCGAGGATCAGCAGCAGCCCATGTTCGTCACAAAGCTGGCGCAGGCCGCCCAGGAATTCCGCCGTCGCCGGCAGCACGCCGCCTTCGCCCTGGATCGGTTCGACGAGAAAGCCGGCGCTGCTGTCGTCGATCGCGGCTTGGGCGGCAGCGAGATCGTTGAACGGCACCACTTCGAAGCCGGGCAGCAGCGGCTCGAACCCGTCGCGCATCTTCGGCTGGTTGGTGGCCGAGATGGTGCCGAGGGTGCGGCCATGAAACGCATTGCCGAAGCTGATGATCTTGTGCCGCTCCGGCGCGCCATTGGCATAATGATAGCGACGCGCCGTCTTGAGCGCGCATTCGACCGCCTCGGCACCGGAATTGGTGAAAAACACGGTGTCGGCAAAGCTGCAGTCGACCAGCCGCTGGGCAAAATGCTCGCCTTGCGGGCTGCCGTAGAGATTGGACACATGCATCAGCGTCGCGGCCTGTTCGCTGATCGCCTTGACGAGCGCCGGATGGCCATGGCCGAGGCAGTTGACCGCGATGCCGCTCGCGAAATCCAGATAGCGCTCGCCCTGCTCGCCGATCAGATAGGCGCCCTCACCTCGCACCGGGCGCACACCGCATCTCGGATAGACGGGCATGAGCGGCGTGATGGTCATCGGCTTCGCCTTTCTTCACTGGACCGGAAACGCAAAAAGGCGGCCACCCGGCCGCCTGACGGAGCGAGCATATAGAGCGCGGGCCGAGGCTCGTCAATCTTCAGGCCAGCACGGCCTTGGCTGCTCCTGCCACCACACAGGCGATCACAATGGCGAGCGAGGGTAAGCGGAGCACCGCAAGCCCGGCAAAGGCGCAGAGAGCGACGGCGAAATCCGCAAGGTCATGGATCGTGCTGATCCACAGCGGATCCCAGAAAGCGGCGCCGAGCAAACCGACCACGGCCGCATTGGCCCCCGCCAGCGCGGATGCCGTGCCGCTTTTGGACGCCAGCGTCGACCAGAAGGGCGAAATCCCGAAGAGAATGAGCGCGCCGGGCAGGAAGATCGCGACCAGTGCGATCAACGCCCCGACGACGCCCCCTGGGCTACCGAGAAAGCCGGGATAGGCCGCAATCGAGAATAGCGGCCCGGGGAGGGCCTGGGCGGCGCCATAGGCGGCAAG
>CBFRWL010000047.1:0-12084 GCA_965727025.1 uncultured Sphingomonas sp. | reverse complement strand
GTAAGCCTGCTTAGCTGTCCACGTGTTAAAACGGAATAGGAAAACATCAGGCCTTTCGAGCAGCCTTATCCGGTTATCTCAGGCAGCCTGGGACCTTGGACGTTCTGCCGAGCCCGGGCGATTGGATGCCTCCTTCCCGGGGACGTTAGCGGATGCTGCCCTGGCGAGGCGATGCGTCGTTCTCGGAGGGGGTTTGACAGCCGGCCTTGGTGCGTTCCATCCTTATAACGGCATTCTAATTTGAGCCGCTCTTGGGGCGGGATGCGATGGTGGTGCTCAGCAGCTATTTCCAACGCTCTGAAGGCAGGCAGGCGCATCGGAGGGACAGGACGATGGAGCAGACAGGCCGGAGCGGTCCGCTTGCCGGGTTGCGGTGCGTAGAATTCGCCGGGATGGGCCCAGGGCCTCATTGCGCCATGATGCTGTCGGATCTGGGTGCCGATGTGTTGCGGATCGAGCGGCCATCCCCGGCGGCGTTCACGCTCAATCCCGTCACCGAGCGGGGCCGCGCCAGGCTTGTCCTCGACTTGCGAAAGCCGGAAAATGCCGCGCGTGCGCTCGAGATCGTCAGCCGTGCCGATGTCCTGATCGAGGGCAATCGACCGGGGGTCATGGAACGTCTCGGGCTTGGGCCCGCCGATGCGCTCGCCGCCAACTCGCGACTGATTTATGGCCGGATGACCGGCTGGGGACAGGAAGGCCCACTTGCGGCGAGGGCGGGGCACGACCTCAGCTATCTTGCAATCACCGGGGCACTTCATGCCTTCGCCCGGCGCGGCGAACTGCCGGTGCCACCCATGAACCTGGTCGGCGATTTCGGCGGCGGCTCGATGATTCTTATGGTGGGCATCCTTGCCGCCCTATGGGAACGCGAGCGTTCAGGCCGCGGTCAGATAATCGACGCGGCGATCATCGATGGCGTCGCGACCTTGTTTGCCGGCGCGGCCGGGCACGTGGCGACGGGCGCACTTTCACTGGAGCGCGGACATAATTTCCTTGCCGGTGCCTCGAACTATTACCGTGTTTACCTGTGCAAGGACGGCAAGGAAGTCGCCGTTGCAGCAGTCGAGCCGCAATTCTATCGCGCGCTTCTGGAGGGCATCGGCGCGCCGCTGGAGTGGGCGGAGGACCAGTACGATCCCTCGGTCTGGGCGGAGCGGAGCGCGGCGATGGCGTCGATTTTCCTCACCCGGACCCGCGACGAGTGGACGGCCATTCTTGAAGACAGGGATGCCTGCACCGCTCCGGTGCTCGAGTTCCACGAGGCGTCTTCACATCGGCAGATCGAAGCCCGAAGCGGCTACGCAGTTCATGAGGCCATCGTGCAGCAGACCCCCGCACCGCGCTTCTCGCGCACGCCGGGTGCAATAGCACCGAGCGAACCTAGCGAGGTCATGCTAAGTCGTTGGGGCTTGGGCTGAGACGGGCTTCGGTCTCAACGCTCCGGGCAGGACATCGGGTTCAAAGCGCTTCCGCGAGGAACCGCCCGGCCGCGCCCGAGCAGATGCTGTGCTCGACATCGGCTGGAAGCCCCATGCCCCGGATCCAGTGCGCCGGATCCTGCTGCATGATCTGGTAGGGATAGTCGGTGCCGGCGAAGACCTGACCGGGAACCACCGTGACGGCCAAGTGGCGGAGGTAATCCGGATCATAGACATTGGTGTCGTAGAAGAAACGGCGAGCCTGGTCGAACGGTGCCATCGATCCGGCCCCGTCGGCAGCCTTGAATTTTTCCCAGCCGAGCTGCAACCGGCCGATCGTTGCACCCAGCGTACCCCCACCGTGGCTAAAGCCGATCCGCAAGCCGGGGAACCGGTCAAGTACGCCGTTCATTATGATCGACGAGGCGGTCATACCCGTATCGACCGGGAACAGGGCAAAGCCGGTGAAGTTCACGTCCGGAGTCAGGGTCTTGGCTGCGATGGGGTGCAACGCATGGACGAAAATGGCCATGCCCTCAGCCTCGGCTGCGGCCCAGAACGGGTCGAACTCGGCTTCGCCCAGCAGCTTTCCGTTGATGTTGCTGCCGATCTCAACGCCCTTGAGGCCGAATTCGGCCTTGAGCCTCGGCAACATGCGCGCCGCGGTTTCCGGGCTTTGCATCGGCACGGAGCCGAGGCCACGAAAACGGGCGGGCGTGCTGGCGACAAGGCTGGCAATCTGGTGATTGACGGCATCGCAAATCACCTGCGCGTCCGCCAGATCGAGCCAGTAGGACAGGAGCTCGGGCATCGGCGAGAGGACCTGCATGTCCACGCCGTCGCGATCCATGTCCTCGATCCGGCGTGCGACCTCCCAGGACCGCGCGTCAAGCCTTCGGAACGGGGTTTCACCGATCATCAGCGTGCCCTCGACCGACGACTGACACTGCATGCACGGCCAGCGCGGCGCCACCGCGGCGTTTGGGGCCGCGGGAAAATCGAGCGGCGAGACGTGGGAATGGGCGTCGATAAATTTGGACATAGCTTGCCTCTGGTTCATGATCGGAACCGGTCGCCCCCAAAGAGAGAATCAGCCGGTCAGATCCTGCGGCTGATGACTTCCTTCATGATTTCCGAAGTGCCGCCATGGATACGATGGATCCGGGTATCGCGCCATAGCCGGGCGATCGGATATTCGTTCATGTAGCCCGCGCCGCCATGCAGCTGCAACGCCGCGTCGACGATGTGCCAGACGTTCTCGGAATGCCATAGCTTGGAGGCGGCCGCTTGTTCCGATGAGAGCTGGCCTTGAAGGTGGCGGGTCCGCGCCCAGTCCAGATGGGCCCAGCCGGCCTGGAGACGTGCGGCCATGTCGGCCAGGGTGAACCGGGTGTTCTGGAACTCGAAGATCGGCTGGCCAAAGGCCTTGCGCTCCTTCACGAACTTGACCGCCTCGTCGAATGCGCGCTGGGCCTGGGCTTGGGAGATGCTCGACAGCGACAGCCGCTCCTGACCGAGTTCCGACATCATGTAGCGGAAGCCCATGCCTTCCTCGCCAAGCAGGTTCGACACGGGCACGCGCACGTCATGGAAGAACAGCTCTGACGTATCGGCTCCATGCAAGCCGATCTTGTCGAGGTTACGGCCGCGTTCGAACCCCGGAGCGTCGGTGTCGACCAGCAGGAGTGAAACGCCTCGCGCGCCTTCACCTCCAGTGCGAACGGCGAGAAATACGAGGTTCGAGAGCAGGCCATTGGATATGTAGAGCTTGCTGCCGTTGACCACATAGTGATCGCCGTCACGCCGGGCACTGGTGCGCAGGTTCTTGACATCGGACCCGCCACCGGGCTCGGTCATGCCTAGCGCGGTGATGATTTCGCCGCTGATCATGCCCGGCAGGTAGCGCGCCTTGAGGTCTTCCGACCCGTAGTTCAGCAGGTAGGGTGCGGTGATCAGTGACTGCAGGCTGACACCCACCGGGCAGTTCATGTAACCGAGCTCTTCCAGCAGGATGAGATCGTAGGAGATGTCGAGCCCGACGCCGCCATAAGCTTCCGGCATGCTCGCGCACAGGAGGCCAGCGTCGCCGGCCGCTCGCCAGAACGCGGCACTGGTGATTCCTTCGGCTTCCCACTTGTCGAGAAAGGGTTCAGCCTCCTTCGCCAGGAACTTGCGTACGGTGTCCCGAAACTGCTCATGGCTTTCATCGAAACCCTGGCGCGCGCTGGTATCGAGCATGCCTGCATCCTTCCCAATCGGCCTGCTAGCCGCATTAGATATGGCTTAGGCCATCGTGATCGATGCTAAAACAAAAAGGATATTTCGCGAGTCCACTGGCCCGCAACCAACGGAAATGTGAAAATTGCTGAAGTGTAGGCGGATGTGCGACGTCGAACGCGAATATTCGGAGCGCTTGGCTTATGGTTGGACCAACAACTTTGAGCCAAGGGGAGCAGCTGGATGGGAGATGAAGCCGACGCGGGCGATCCTGGCCCCGGCATTCCCGCAGCCACGCTGATCCTGTTTTCGGAACGGCAGGGAGAGCCCGCCCGGCACCTGATGATCCAGCGGTCGCCGCAGATGCGATTTGCGCCCAATGCCCTCGTCTTTCCCGGAGGGCGTGTGGACGAGGACGATCACCGGATTGCTGATGATCCAGCCTTGGTGGATGTTTCGTTGGAAGACCGGCTGGAAAGAGCACACAGGGTCGCGGCCATCCGCGAGATGCTGGAGGAAGTGGGCATTCTGGTGGGAGCCTTGCCGGCGGCAGGCCTCGATCCAGGCGCGATGCAGGCAGCCTTGAGAGCCAATAATCCGTTCAGCAGCGTGCTCACCGCAGCAGGCGGCCGGCTCGACCTGTCGGTCATCGTGCCGTGGGCAAAATGGCATCCAAGGTTCCAGTCGTCCCGCCGCTTCGATACCCATTTCTATATTGCGCGGTACCTTGGCGATCACAGGGTCACCGTCGATGAGGACGAAGTGGGGCATGCGCGCTGGATCCTGGCTGAAGAGGCAATTGCGGAAGCGGAAGCCGGCGCGGCGAAGATCATCTTCCCAACCCTGTGCAATCTCGAAAGGCTCGCCGCCTTTCCGACTTTCGACGCAGCCATCGTGCACCTTGCCACGATCGCAATTCAGCCCATTTCCCCCCGCCTGCAGAAAGATGAGCACGGTGAATCGTGGATCTGCATTCCGGAAGAATGCGGCTATCCCGTTACCCGCCGGCCGCTCTCGACGTTGCAGGCACCATGACAGTGCCGGACGCCGATCTCGCCGTCTATCACGCGCCAACGCCCAATGGCTGGAAAATCACGATATGCCTTGAGGAGATGGGCCTTCCCTATCGGCTGATCCCGGTTCGATTGGGTGAAGACAAGTCCAAGGCATTTCTCACGGCGAGCCCCAACGCCAAGATTCCGGCACTGTTCGATGCCGACGGGCCCGAGGGAAAGCCCATCACCTTGTTCGAAAGCGCCGCGATCCTGATCTACCTTGCCGAGAAGACCGGCCGGTTGCTCGATCCTGCCCCTGCCGGGCGCTATGCGGCAATCCAGTGGCTGGCCTGGCAAGTGGCGGGCCTCGGCCCCATGGCGGGTCAGAATGGCCACTTCCTGCTCTATGCCGCGGAGCGGATACCCTACGCGATCGCGCGCTTTGGCAACGAAGTGCGCCGCCTTTACGCAGTGCTGGACGCGCAGTTGGCCCGCACCGGCGCATTCGTTGCCGGCGACGCCTATTCGATCGCCGACATCGCCTGCTTTCCGTGGATCATGACGCACAAGGCGCAGGGCCTGACGCTTGATGATTACCCGGCGCTCAAAGCCTGGTTTGCACTGGTCCGCGCCCGGCCAGCGGTGCAGCGCGGGATCGCCGCCGGCGGCGGCGTCGCAGTCATGCGTGCCGGGCCGCCACCTGGCCTGTTTGCGGTCCGCAACGATTCGTAGGAGAGACCATGAAAATCGAGATGTTTTTTGATTGCGCTAGCCCCTGGAGTTACCTCGCGTTCGAGCGGATCATGCCATTGGCCGAGAGTTTCGGGCTTGAGGTCGAATGGCAACCCATCCTCGTTGGCGGTGTTTTCAACGCGGTCAATCCCGGGATCGAATTCAACAAGTCAAAGGACGTAATTCCGAAGCGCAAGTTAGATTATCATATCAAAGTCATGCAGGATTGGGCCGACATTACCGGGGTCAAAATCATCTTCCCGCCGACCGGCCACCCGTTAAACAGTGTGAAGGCAATGCGCGCCTGCCTGATCCTGAAGCCAATGGGGCTTATGGTTCCCTTCGCGCGAGGTTGTTTCCAGGCCCTGTTCGGCGACGATCGCTCGATTGCGGATGATGCAGTCCTGCTCGACATCTGCCAGCGGGTCGGGGTCGATGGTCCTTGGCTGCTGGAGCATATCGCACAGCCCGATTCCAAGGCGGCGCTACGAGTAAAGGTGGATGAGGCGATCGAGCGCGGTGCTTTCGGCGTACCGACGACCTTCCTGAACGGTACGGACATGTATTTCGGCGTCGACTCGCTGCAGCTTGTCGCCGCACGACTGGCGCAATGGAGGAGCCAGCAGGTTTGAGCCTCGTTCGCGGATCGGCATGCGAATGGGAACTTTCCCGACCCTGTTCGGGCCCTTTCGCTTCATCGCTTGTTTCTGCGTCGCGAAAAGCCAAATGATCTCCAGCGGATCACTGCACCTCGGCAAGGCGGGCATTGCGATTGGCGAGGAAGGTCAGCAAGATGAGCACCGGCCAGACCAAGAGTGACAGGAGGATCAGCCCCTGCCGCAGGCCCTTGCCTTCACCTGCCACGAGTGCTCCCAGTTCCACCGCGGCGAGCGGCGCCAGCCCGTAGCCCAGGACTGCAACAACCAACAGGTAGATGCTGCTCATACGCGCGCGCATCCGCTGGGGACCAAAAAGCTGGATGCTCATTGGCGAAACCACAGCAAAGGCGGTACTCATGACCATAGCCACGCCGACGCAGCAGAGTTGCAAAACGAGCGAATCCATCATGAGCCCGACGACGAAGATCGGGGCTGTCAGGAGAGCCGGCAACCAGAAGGTCCGCACGATGCCGGCTGCCGGATCTGCCAACTGTTTCCGGGTGGCGATCCATTGCCAGAAGAAGTTGCCGAACAAACCCGCGGGTACGCCGACGATCGCCATCAGATAGCCGACGTGCGATGGACTGATCCCTTGCTCACGCGCCAACAGTGAGGGAAGCCAGGCGATTATCGCGAGAACAAACAGGCTGTTCAGTCCAGTGAGTGATAGCAACGGACCGAAAAAGCCGATCCGGGCACGCAGATAGTCAAAAACGACCCGCATGTCGGCCTCGTTAGTCGCGGTGTTGCTGGCCGTGCGCCGCGCCGGCACCGTGGCCGCCAGCGCGAACAGCAGCGCCAGCAACAGACCCGGCAGTCCGACGAAGACGAATGTCAGTTGCCACGCTTGCAGATCGGCGTAGCCACTCGCCGCACCCGCCAGATCCATCGCCATTGCGCCCACTGCGTATGAGCCGATCGGCATGACCCCGGCAACGGATGTGTAGATTGCTACCGGCGGTCCACGCATGTGACGGGGGTAGAGATCCGCAATGAGAGAAATGGCTGCGGGCGTCAGCACCGCCTCGCCAAGCGCGACTCCGCTGCGCAGGATGAGCATCATCCAGAAGCCGTTGGCAAATCCTGACAGGATCGTGGAGAGGCTCCACAGGATGATCCCCGCGGTGACCACGATGCGACGGCTGCGAGTGTCGATGAAATGACCGAGAACAAGGCCACCGACCGCGTAAAACAGCGCGAAACCCACCCCGAGCAGCAGCGCCATCTGGCGATCGTCGAGACCTAGGGCCTGGGACACCGGCGCGGCCAGAAGCGCCAAGATGCTGCGATCGACATAGGACACGGCATAGAGCAGCGTCAGAAGGGCGACGGTAAGCGTCGCGCCTCGCAGGGGAGAAGCGCTCTCCTCCTCCTCCGCCTGCACCATGTCGCTCTCCGGCTTCGCGCTTGGATAATTCAATTGCACGAGCTACCTCTCCGTAGACTGCCGACCCGATCCACGACTGTTCATGCCGTGCCGGCCCGCTGATCGTTTTAGACCTTTGTTTTAATGCATAATAAGCGCGGACAGAGAACGCCGGGTCTTGCGGTCGTTCAATGGCGACGGCATCAATCGATCGGTTGCCAAGCGACGCTAGCAAGAGGGTGACGCCAATGCACCTGAATTTACCAAATTCTGCGCGGGTCACCGCAATCACGTGTGCATTCTACACCGATGCCATATATGCGTTATTCGTGCACACCTATTAGCGCCCCAGATCTGCCCAAGGCCGCCGACTGGAGAGGCCATCCACGCCTCAATGAATGCACCTCATTGCAGCTGTTTGCAGATTTCGATTGGCAACGAACCTGCAGCCCTTTAGAGAACCTAAAACGTTTGACTAAATCATATCGCTTTGCGGAATGCACACCGCAAAATCGACTGGGAGTGGATGTGGCAGTGTGATCTGCCTTTTCGGTTGAATTGAACGGATCGCTACGGAAGGAACTCACATGGCCGAAATCTTGGCGCTTGGGATCAGTCACTATCCGCCGCTGCTTTGGCCCGACAAGAACATGTCCGGTCTGCTCAAGGCAATGATGCGGAATCCAAACCTGCCTGAATCACTCAAGACCCCGGCAGGATGGTCGGAGGCGATGCGGAAGGAATGGGGTGACGACGAGGGCGAGGCGGCTGCAGCCGTCCACCGTGAGCAGATGGTCGACTGGACTCGAAAGGCGCGACAGGCGCTGGACGATTTCAATCCCGATTTCGTCCTGCTGTGGGGTGACGATCAGTATGAGAATTTCCGTGAAGATATCGTGCCGCCCTATTGCGTGAATGCGCACTCTGAGTTCCGCTTTCACAACTTTCCCAACAATATCTGGGGAGAGCCAGTCGAAAAGGAATTCGTGCTGCCGGGCGTTGCAGAAGCCGGTAAACATCTGGCCAGTGAGCTGATCTCGGCCGGATTCGACACCGCCTATTCCTACAAGCCGCTGCACCATCCGCTCGGCCACGCCTTCACGAATGCGGTTTTCTACCTGGATTATGACCGCAAGGGCTTCAACTATCCGATCTTGCCGGTTTCGATCAATTGCTACGGCAGGCACGTCATCTGCCAGAAGGGAGGCTTGCCATCCTTCGAAAAGCAATTGACCGAGGCGGATCTCGATCCGCCGGCGCCGACCCCTGCGCGCCTGTTCGATCTGGGAGCGGCGACGGCGCGTATTCTTTCGGAATCGAAATACCGGGTCGCGATCGTCGCGTCCTCGAGCTGGTCGCATGCCTTCCTGACTAAGAAGAACTACTTTCTTTGGCCGGACATCGAGGCGGACCGCTCGCTCTACGAAACGATGGCAGGCGGGGACTATGCCTCCTGGCGCGGCTATCCCAACGCAGCGATCGAGGATTGCGGGCAGCAGGAAGTTCTTAACTGGTTCTGCCTCGTTGGTGCGATGAACGAACTGGGCCGTGGGAAGCCCGACGTCGCCGGCTTTGTCGAAACCTGGATCTTCAACTCGACCAAAGCATTCCTGATTTCAAAACCCTGAGGCGGCAGTAGCGCTGACCGCGCGCTCTTCCGGGCCAGTGCGCGTGGCGGGCGCTTGGTGCCGCTCTGCGATTTCCTTGTTGAATGCGAAATCAGGAGTCAATGCGCGGCCATACCTGAGGTGAGCGAACTATGTTCTGCGCACCGCGTGCCGAAGGCCGTCGCCCTTCACCCGGATGTATCACTGACCTTGAGGTTGGAGCTCACGGCGGGATGCGTGGTGGGCCGCGATTTTCCAGTTCGCACCCGATCTGACCAGTATCCAGCTCATGCCGAAGCGCCAACTGATCGGGACGCCTTCAATCTCCATTCCGAAGTGAACGAGGCCACCAGCATTAATCACCGACGGCGCGACGAACCTCGCTTCCTGCCAATCGAAGCGGACAGACTTCAAGGAAGTAAGTGAGGTGACCCGGAAATATTCCGCCACGCCGCTGAGGCCGAAATACATGTTAGGCTGTGATCCGAAAAAGATCGCGTCGTCCTTGTAGAGATTCACCAGCCCGCCGACGTCTCCCGCGAGGCCAAGCCTTGCCCAGTCAGCGGCGAGGCTGCTGACAATCGTCTTCGGGTCTCCAGCGGTGTCGCCGGGAACGGATTCTTGCGGATCAGCCATCTCGATTTCCTCGATCTTCGGCGGTCAAGGTTCCCAGTGTACGAGACCGCCGGGGAGTTGCGTTGCTCAAGGCAGAGGTCCGGAAGCTATGCCAGAATTGCCTCCGGCGCCCGGTACTCTCCCGCCGTTTCCGTCAAAGGATAATGCTGATCTTACCGTGAGGCTGAAGACTGTTCATGCCAAGCAAGACGCGCTTCGACTGGATCTTCAGCTGCCCACCGTCATCGACAAGCGTGTAGTAGGCGTGGCCGATATAAGTATCGGTGATATTGTTTTTCGAACGATAGGTGACGAAGCTGCACGCAATCTGCGTGCCGCTTTCATCGGCAGCTTCGACCCGGACGTTGCCGATCATTCGGACATGGCTTGAACGGGGCCATTCGGCGTGCGCTGCCTTCTTCAGCAGACGATCGACTCGGTGGCGGAGGCGTCTGTAATCGTCTGCGACGTAAAACAGCGCGTTGTCGGGAGTGGCATCGCGAGCCTTGCCCATGGTGGGCACTTCATATGTTGCACCTGGCGCGAACAACGCAAACCACTCTTCAAGCCGCCACTGATCAAGTAGTGCGGCTTCATGGTAAAGAAAATCCTCGTAATCCGCACGCGGGCGCGAGTGCGCAATTGCCATAACGTTCCCCATGATCAGCGCCCTCCCTGCATGCGACGGTTCCATTCACGCCAGAAGGTGCGCATTTGCGACTCGTCGTCGGCGCGGGGGAGGGCGCGGAGCATTCCTCTGGAAATATCATTCCAGGGTGCCAGTTTCGCCGCAGCGTAGCCGCGCTGCGCGGATTCCAACGCTTCCACGTCGTCCGGTGTGGCAAAGCCGCCTGGCCCGAGGAACTCGAGAAAATTGTTGAGCCGGCGGTGGCGCGCTTCCAGATCCTCTCCTACCGGCGCGAGCGCCCAGGAACGGACCAACATAAGGTCGGGCTGGACCGGATAGAAAGTTCGAACGGTGATCGCCATGATGTCGTTGATTACGAGGTTCGGAAAAAAACCAGCATTCCTGTCGCGGTCCGCAATTCTTAACGCACGCTCGGGTCCCACGCGTTCGTTCAGCTCGGCCACCATCGCCGCTTCCTGCGCCTTGCCCTTCTCTCCCCACGTGGGGATTGAGCGGGCGACGGGACGTCCCCAAGGTGCCCTGGCTTCCGTGAAAGAGTGGCCCTGCGGAAAATTATGGGCCCGGTTGATCTCCTGCAGGGTCTTGATGTCAGACAGGACATCCGAGCCCAACTCTGAGATCAGGTAATCGAAATACGTCTCGTGCGTCTCGGCGGCATGGAAGCCGTCAAAACTATTCTCGAGCAGCAACTTCCAGTTTGCTCGTATTGAATATTCGTGCGCGCCGCCAACGATCTCCATGCCATTCGGCGAATGGTCGGACACGATATCCAGGACGTCAACCGCGCCACCGAGAAAGTCGAGCAGCGATTCGGCGCCGGCGTCGTAATTGATAAAGTAGAACCCCCGATAGGATTCCAGCCGGGGCACCCTCGGCAGATCGACGTCGCCCGCGCAATTAAAAGAATCAGGATAGGTTTCAGGGGGTGATTTCGTCGCAAACTTCCCGTTGTTGTTGAACGCCCAGCCGTGATAGAAACACTTGAAGCTGATCGCGTTTCCGGTTGGTTCGCGAACCACCTGGGCACCGCGATGGGGGCAGGTATTGAGGAACGCCTGAAATTCGCCCTTGCGATTGCGGTTGAATATCAGCTCGCGCCCACCGACACTGCGGGTCAGGAAATCATTTGGGTTCAGCAGTTCCGACTCGTGGCCAAGATATAGCCAAGCGCGGTCGAATATGCGTTCCCGCTCCAGTTCAAGAACCTCCTGGCTGGTAAACGCGCTCCTGTTCACCTTGAACACACCCGCAACTGGATCGTCGATTATCCAATTGGTGGCCTGTCCAGGATTCGACCCCGTCGACATATTCCTCTCCAATCCTTACTGTTGCGAGATTCCCCGCTATCGCGAACCCGCCGGAGCAAACCGTTCCTGCAGTCTCCTGACCTGGACTTAGAACAACTGTTCTCAGTAAGGACATCCAGGGCCTTCCGTCAATCCCTTAGCCATGTCCGCCAGTCAAGGTTCGATGATCAAGTCGCGCGGGACGGGGATAGCACAACTCGCGGCTTCGGCGACGGGTGAATGTGGGCCTCTTGCCCGGGTCACGCCATTGCGCAGGCAGGATTTGTACGAATTATCAAGCGGATGATTTAGATGCTCCGGGGCTGAGCTTTGACCGCGCATAGCGCGTAAACCGTGTTGCATCCAATGAGGAATGGGACTCCCGAATTTCGCAAAAGACTGGGAAATAACGGAAGGCCGGCAGTTCAAGCGCGCGGAAGAAACCGCTTGCCATTTGGTCGATCTCACCGGACACTGGAGCGGAACAAAACAGGTGATTTGGGCGGAGGCAACGATCTGAAACGTTGGCAGGACTGG
>CBFRWL010000046.1:0-12107 GCA_965727025.1 uncultured Sphingomonas sp. | reverse complement strand
ACGATCGTGACGTTCGCCATCCCGCCGCCTTCGCACATGGTTTGAAGGCCGTAGCGCTTGCCGCGCGCGTGCAGCGCGTGGACGAGGGTGGTCATCAGCTTGGTGCCGCTGGCGCCGAGCGGATGGCCGAGCGCGATCGCGCCGCCATTGACGTTCAGCCTCGCTGGATCCGCGCCCGTCGCCTTCAGCCAGGCGAGCGGGATCGAGGAGAAGGCTTCGTTGACCTCGAACAGATCGATGTCGTCAATCTTCAAACCGGCGCGGTCCAGCGCTTTGGCCGTGCCCGGGATCGGGCTCTCCAGCATCACCACTGGATCGCCACCAACCACCGTCATCTGGTGGATGCGGGCGAGCGGCGTCGCGCCCAGTCGCTTAAGGCCTGCTTCGTTGACGACCAGCACGCCGCTGGCGCCGTCGCAGATCTGGCTGGCGGTAGCGGCGGTCAACAGCCCGTTCTCCGAGATCAGCTTGACGCCCGAAATGCTTTCCTCGGTTGCATCGACGCGAATACCCTCGTCGGTATCGTGCACGGTCTCCGTGCCGTCCGCTGTGGTGACCGTCACCGGGAAGATCTCGTCGCGGAACGCGCCGGATTCGGTGGCGATCGTGGCCTTGCGATGGCTGTCGAGCGCGAACAGGTCGAGGTCACGCTTCGAAAAGCCGTATTTGCGCGCGATTGCCTCGGCCCCGGCGAACTGGCTGAACTCGACGCCCGGATAGCGCGCCTCGCGCCCTGCATTTGCGGAGGTCGCCAAGCCGGCCTGCACGGCGAGAGCGGTGGTCGATCCCATCGGCACGCGGGTCATGCTTTCGACGCCGCCGGCGATAACGATGTCCATCGCGCCCGCCATCACCGCCTGGGCGGCGAAGTGGAGCGCCTGCTGGCTCGATCCGCACTGACGTTCGACGGTGGTGCCGGGCACGCTTTCGGGGATGGTCTTCGACGACAGGATCGAGTTGCGGCCCATGTTGCTGGCCTGCTCGCCGACCTGGCTGACGCAGCCCATGATCACGTCCTCGATCATCGCGGGATCGATGCCGGCACGCGATACCAGCTCGTCCAGCATCATACCGGCAAGTAGGGCCGGGTGATAGCCGGATAGCCGGCCCTTGCGCCGGCCGCCAGCGGTGCGCGTGCTCGCGATGATGAAGGCGTCGGCCAAGTTTCGTCTCCAGAATATAGCGCGGATATCGGAATGACCGGTGCGGCCGGCAAAGCCGCCCGCTCAGGCGCCCTTGAACACGGGCGGGCGGCGCTCCTTGAATGCCTGCACGCCCTCGTGATGATCGTCGGAGCGGGCCATCAGCGGCTGCATCGCGAATTCGTGCTCAAGGAAGTCGTTGTAGGACATCGCGGGCGCGAGCTCGAACTGGCGCTTGGCCATCGCGATCGCCAGCGTGGGCTTGCTCGCGAAACCCGCCGCGATCTCCTGCGCGCGATCGATCATCGGCTTGTCCTCGACCTTTTCGAGAATGAGGCCTAGCGACAATGCCTCGTCCGCATCGATCAGACGCGCCGAATACATGATCTCCTTGGCGCGCATCAGGCCGACCTGGCGGCTGAGCAGCCACGCGGCACCACCGTCGGGCGCGAGGCCGATCTTGTTGAAAACGAAGCCGAAACGCGTTGTCGGCCCGGCGATCACAATATCGGCGCACAAGGCATAGCTCCAGCCGACGCCTACGCAGACACCCTCGGCTGCGGCGATCACCGGCTTCTTGAGGCCTGCGATGGCACGGCCGATGCGATGCAGGCGACGCATGCGCATCATCGATCCGGGTATGCCGCCCGATCCCATCTCGCTGACGTCGATCCCTGCGCAGAAGTCGCCGCCGGCGCCGGTCAGCACGACCGCGCGAACCTCGTCATCCTCCGCGATATCTTCAAAAGCGGTCCATAGCTGCTCGCGCATCGCCAAGTTGATGGCATTCTTCTTCTCGGGACGATTGAGCGTCACCGTCGCCACGCCTTTGGCCTTGCTGATATCGATCGTCATGTCCGTCTCCGCAACTCGATGCAGCCTTCGTGCAAGCGGGGCAGGGCGTCAAAACGGGCCCGTGCTTATCGCATCTGCGATAAGCGAGAAGGCGATGCGCATCCCGCCGCAGCTCGCTCTAGATAGCATGAGATTGAATGAGGAGATCGCCTTGAGGCAAGCCGCCATCGTCGCTACCGCCCGCACCCCCATCGGCAGAGCCCACCGCGGTGCGCTCAACAATGTGGGCGGCGCAACGCTCGGTGCGCATGTCGTCGGCGCGGCGGTGGAACGTGCGGGGATCGATCCGGCAGAGATCGATGACGTTCTGCTCGGTACGGCACGGGCGGAAGGCGCGGTGGGATCGAACATCGCGCGGCAGGTGGCGGTGCGTGCGGGCTTCCCCGTCTCTGTCCCGGGCGTGACGATGGACCGTAAATGCTCGTCGGGCCTGCAGGCCATTTCCTTCGCGGCCCAGCGTATCATGGCGGGGGAGGGCGGGATCCAGGTCGCCGGCGGGCTCGATACCGTCTCGCTAGTCGATCCGCATCGCAACATGTTCCGCGCCAAGGACGAGTGGCTGGTCAAGCACAAGCCCGACATCTTCATTCCGATGATCGATACCGGCGACAATGTCGCGCGCCGTTTCGGGATCAGTCGCGAGGCGCAGGACGAATATTCGGTCGAGAGCCAGCGCCGCACTGCGCTGGGGCAGGAACAGGGCAAGTTCGACGACGAGATTGTGCCGATCACGGCGATCCGCAACATCGTCGACAAGTCCGGCGCCGTCACGGGCCAGGAGGAGGTGACGCTCACGCAGGACGAGGGCAATCGCCCCGGCACCACGCTGGAGGCGCTCGCCAAGCTCAAGACGGTTCGCGAGGGCGGCTTCGTCACCGCCGGCAATGCCAGCCAGCTTTCGGATGGCGCCAGCGTTTGCGTGGTGATGGACGCGGATGAGGCGGCGCGGCGAGGCATCCCCATCCTGGGCCTTTATCGTGGCTTTCAGGTGATCGGCTGCGAACCCGACGAGATGGGAATCGGCCCGGCTATCGCGGTGCCCAAGCTGCTCGGCAGGTTGGGGCTCACGGTCGAGGACATCGACCTGTGGGAACTGAACGAAGCGTTCGCCAGCCAGGTGATCTATTGCCGCGACCAGCTTGGTATTCCGAACGATCGGCTCAATGTTGACGGCGGAGCGATCGCGATCGGTCACCCCTTCGGCATGACTGGATCGCGCATGACCGGCCACGCGCTCATCGAGGGCAAGCGGCGCGGTGCAAAGCTCGTCTGCGCGACGATGTGCGTGGGCGGCGGCATGGGTGCTGCAGCGGTGTTCGAGGTCGTCTGACCGCAGTCCCCATACGGGGAGCGGCGTTGCCGTCTGGCGCCGTCACGATGCAGTGATAACTGTAAGGAGCGAGAGCGATGCAGGGAGCGGTGTTCAATGGCGCGGGCCGGCCCTGGACGATCGAGACCCTGCCTGATCCCGAGCCGCAGGCCGGCGAGGTCGTGATCAAGGTCTGTCGCTGCGGCATCTGTGGCACCGACCTGCACATGACATCCGGCTCCGACTGGGACTTCCCAGCCGGCACGGTGCTCGGCCACGAATATGCGGGCGAGGTCATTGCGATCGGCTCGGGCGTGGAAGGGATCAAGACCGGGGACCGTATCACCGCGCTGCCCGCCGCCGGCTGCGGTCATTGCGACGCCTGCCGGGCCGGGCAAGTGCTGCTCTGCCGATCGATGCAGGGCTATATCGGAGGCTTTGCCGAATATCTCCGCGCGCCGGCGGTGAGCGCGGTGAAGCTGCCGCAGTCACTGAGCTTCGCCGATGGCGCGCTGATTGAGCCGCTGGCCGTCGGCCTGCATGGCGTCGCTCTCGCGTCGATCAAGCCGGGTGCGCGGGTACTCGTGCTGGGCGGGGGCTCGGTCGGCCTGGGTGCGATCTATTGGGCACGCCGCCTGGGGGCGGGGCGCATCGTCGCGGCGTCCCGTTCGAGGCGGCGCGCGGAGATGGCGGGCACGCTCGGCGCCGATGCCTTCGTCCAGTTCGGCGATAATGAGGTGGGTGAGGCTCAGGAGGCGCTCGGCGGCGCACCCGATGTCGTGCTGGAATGCATCGGCGAGGTCGGCATGTTGGGCAAGGCGGTGGAACATATCCGCTCCGACGGCACGATCATTTCGCTGGGCTTCTGCACAAAGCCCGATCCCGTCATCCCCGGCGTCGCCACCTTCAAGCAGGTGCGGATGATCTTCTCGATGGCCTATACGCTCGCCGAGTTCGAACAGGTCGCGCGCGCGCTCGACGCCGGCCATGTCGAACCGCGCGCGATGATCACCGAGACGATCTCGCTCGAAACTTTACCGAGCATGATCGAACAGTTGCGACAGGGCACCAACCAAACGAAAGTGCATGTAACAGCCAATTGATCGCAAACACGATGTTGAATGTTGCATACATGCATCAATCTCGGAAATGGCAGCGTTTACGGCTACTTCGGAGGAGCGGACGGCAGCTTATGCGTTACGGCTAGCCTTCTTGCGGCACACGCATTTTTCACGTTCATCACGGACGGACGATAATAGCGGAGGGAGTCAGATGAAAGCCACAACCTATTTGTTTGCCGGTGTTGCCGGGGGGGCGATTTTTGGCGGTGGAATGCCGGCCATGGCCCAGGGTGCAGGGGCCAGCGCGCCGGCTGCTGAAGCCGCGGCGCCGGCGGGGATCGGCGATATCGTGGTGACGGCGCGCAAGCAGGAAGAAAAACTGCAGCGCGTTCCGATCACCGTCGCTGCCGTGAGCACTGCGCAGATCAAGCAACAGACGATCCAGAGCACGCAAGACGTGCAGTTCCACGTGCCGGGCCTCAGCCAGGCGCCCGAACCACAGGGCCAGCAGCCCGATTTTGCGATCCGCGGCACCCGCCAGCAGGGCGCGATCGGCAGCCAGGGCGGCGTCGCCGTCTATGTCGACTATTTCCCGCTCCTGTCGACCAACTCGATTGGCTATTCCACATATGACATGCAGTCGATCCAGGTGCTGAAGGGCCCTCAAGGTACGCTGTTCGGCAAGAACACCACCGGCGGCGCTATCATCTTCGTGCCTAACAAGCCGACGCATGAGTTTGAGGGGTTCCTCACCGGCGGCTATGGAAACTATAATCGTCGCGAAGCCACGGGCATGGTCAATATCCCGCTCGGCGACACGCTGGCGCTGCGCTTGTCGGGCTCCTACGTGCATCGCGACGGCTACACCAAGAATATCGCGACTACCGGCCCCAGAAGGCTGGACGACGAGAATCACGAGTCAGGCCGCGCGATCCTTCGCTGGACGCCGAGCAGCACCATTACCAACGACTTGATGGTCGACCTGACACATCTTCACAACCATCCGCTCGCCGACCACAATCTCGCAGTCAGCGCGCCCTGTACCTTGCTTTATCCGGACTGCATTCCGGCATTCCAGGAGCAGCAGCAGCTAGGCAAGCGCAAGGTTGATCTGCCGGAGCAGCTTTATAATACTAGTCGCAATTGGGGCGTGGGCGACACACTGTCGGTCCAGCTGGGTTCGGTCACGGTCAGGAACATCTTGAGCTATCGTCGCGATCGATACAATGACTCAGTAGACAATGATGGCCTTCGCGTGCCGGTGCTCTCGGGCCAGGATCATACGCGCGGCAAGTCGATCACCGAGGAACTGGATATTATCGGTAAGCTCTTCGATGATCGCCTCGATTACACGGTCGGTTTCTTCTACGCGAACGATCGCTTCCATCAGCAATATACGGTGCCGATCCTAGCGCTGCAGTTCGATTCCAGCGGCAATGTCATCGGCGGTCTGCCAAGTTTCTTTGGCATTGGACCTTCGCTTGCCAACAACAAGTTCCATACCATTCAGAAGGCCGTTTTCGGCCAATTGAATTTCCATGTGGACGACAAGTTCACGGTGACCGTCGGAGCCCGCTATACGGATTCGAGCCAGACTGTCAGCCAGCAGAACTATGTGGGCACGGTCTCGCCCACGGACAACACGCCGGCCTGCGTCACCGCCAGGATCTACGCGGGTCAGCCCGGCTTGGACGTCCCGAACTGCACCGAGACGCAGAAACTGTCGTTCAAGCCGATGACCTGGAACTTCAGCCTCAACTACCAGGCC
This sequence comes from uncultured Sphingomonas sp., assembly GCA_965727025.1. GTDB lineage: Bacteria > Pseudomonadota > Alphaproteobacteria > Sphingomonadales > Sphingomonadaceae > CANJQJ01. The sequence goes on along the minus strand of CBFRWL010000046.1, from coordinate 5,972 downwards.
ACTCCGTCGGTGCTCATTTACGCATCCGCCGGCCACGGCTTCCAGGCGGGTGGCGCCAATACGCAGATCCCATTGAAGGCTTATCAGACCTACAAGCCGGAGACGGTCAACTCTTTCGAGACCGGGGTGAAGGCCGATTATCGTATCGCCGGACGTCCGGCACGTACCAACGTCTCCGTCTTCTATTCGAAGTACAAAGATCAGCAGCGGTCGATCAACGGCACGCTGGATCCGGCGCTCGGCTACGGCCCGATCGCTTACATTGGTTCGTTCAACGCTGCCAATTCAACCATATATGGTACCGAGGTGGAGCTGAACTACAATCCGACGCCGGAGTTGGAGCTCAGCGCCTTCTATTCCTACGTCCACGCCAAATATGACTCGTTCATCACGCCGCCTTTTGACGCGGTGGGATCGCAGGATCTTTCGAACGCGGCGATCAGTTCGACCCCGAAGCACACCTTCGGCACGACCGTCGCCTATAACGTTCCGATGCCGAACGACGGTAAGCTGCGTTTCTCCGTCACCGATTATTATCGGTCGAGCACATATGCGAACGACATCGTCCAGACCCAGTACACCAAGCTCAAGGGTTACAATCTGGTCAATGCCCGCATTGATCTCATCAAGATGCTACCTGTCGACGTGGCGTTCTGGATGAACAATGTTACCAACAAGACCTACCGCCTCTTCGGCTTCGACCTGCTGACCAAATCGCTCGGCTACGCCAGCGACCAGTATGGCGCGCCGCGGACCTTCGGCGTGGAGGCGACCTTCAAGTTCTGATATCTTGCTGGAAAGGGCGGCGGCTGATCTCCGCCGCCCTTTTCCACGGAGCGTGAAGGTGAACGAGGCGGCGCCATTGCCGCGCAAGATCTTCAGGCTGTAAAGCAGCGAGCAGCGCGGCGGACGTCCGGCATATCAGCCCGGCGCGCGCGCCGGGTCCGCCGATATGCGGGAGGCGGGCAGGTCATGCGACGTCTGCCGCTTATTTGTCGCTCGCGAAATGGCTCAGCGTGCCGGCACTCGGGGTCGGCAGCCAGCCGTCGCCGAACGGCCAGTCGAGGAAGCCCGCCGCCGCCATCGTGCCACCATCGACATGCAGCGGCATGCCCGTGACGAAGGCGGAGAGATCGGAGGCGAGGAACAACACGCCGTTGGCGAGATCGTCTGCCTGCGGCTGCTTCTTGAGCGGGATGTACATCTCCAGGCCCATCCCTCTCACCTCGGGCGGCAGATCCTGGAAGCGGGCGAGCCACTCGGCCGGCATCGCGTTCATGTTGCCGCGGCTGGGCGTAGTGTCGGGCACGATCGTGTTGACCCGGATGCGCTCAGGCGCGAGCTCCACCGCCATGGCGCGGGTAAAGTTGGTGGTCGCCGCCTTGGCCCCCGCATAGACCGCGAAGCCGGCGGCGCCGCGATGCCCCTCGATGGTTGTGAAGCTGATGATGCTGCCGCCGCGCGCGCCCTTGCGGATCAGCGGCACGGCACGCTGCACGGACTGGATAACGTAGCCATAGTTGCGCTGAATATCGCGCTGCCAATCCTCGCGCGATTTTTCGAGCAAGGGCCCGTTGTGCGTGCCACCGACGACGTTGACGACGACGTCGAGCCGATCGAAGTCCCGGCCCACGCCATCATAGTAGCGATCGAGCGTGGCGGGGTCGATCGCGTCACCCACCATCTGCGTGACCTTGCGGCCGAGGCCTTCGCACGTCTTCGCCGTCTCTGGCAGCGCTTCGCCGTCGATGTCGAGGATCGCGAGGTCGAGACCCGCACCGGCCAGGGCCAGGGATACGGCGGCGCCGATTCCCTCGCCACCGCCAACCACCGCGGCGACCTTACCGGCCAGCCCGGCGCGGGCGTCAAGGAACCCTTCAGACATCCACTTTCTCCCAGCTTTTCGTTGTCATCGAGCGCACCGCCGCCTCGACCGCGCGGTGTGCGTGCGCGGCCTCGGCGAAGCTTGGCGATCCCTCGCGCCCGCCGTCGCGGATTGCGTCCACCATGTCCGAGAACAGAGCAGCGAGCGGCCCGGTGAAGATCTGCGGGTTGGTCTTGGAGAAGGTCGTGCCGGCAACCTCATAAAGCCGATCCGGGATGTCGACCATGTGGCCGTTGGCGCCGAGCGGGCCGATCGAGGCGTCGCCCTGGTAAAGCGTGGTGGTGGTGTCGCAGAAACCGGTGACGGCATCGCGCGCGACCAGCCGGCCCTTGGAGCCGCAGACCTCCAGATAATAGCCCGGCGCATCGGCCATCGCCCAGCTGACGTTGATGTTGGCGAGGCCGCGCTTCTTGAACTTCACCAGCGCCAAGCCGAAATCCGCGGTGTCGGGATCGAGCTCGGTGCCGTCGGGCAAGTTCATGTGCTTGACGAAGGTCTCCTGCACACCGACGATCTCGTCCACCTCGCCGAACAGGTACATCAGGTTCAGGATGGTGTGGCTGCCGAAGTTGCGCCACGCGCTCGCGCCCGATGTCGAATCCGAGAGCCAGTAATAAGGCAGCGTGGTCGGCGAGTAGCTGCACATCGTATAGACATGGCCATCGACGTCGTAGAGCGGTAGCTGCAGGTGGATGGTGGCGGTGAAGAAATCGCCGATCGCGCCGTCGTCGATCAGTTCCTTCATGCGGCGGACCGCAGGCGCCCAGCGCCACTGTGCGTCGACCACGCCGACCAGCCCCTTGCTCCGGGCGAGATCAGCCATGTGATTGGCCCGTTCGCTATTCACCGCGAAGGGCAGGCAGTTGTAGACATGCTTGCCGTTGTTCAGCGCTGAAATCACCATGTCGTAGCGCTGCGAGGGCTTGGTGCCGACGTCGATGATGTCGAGATCGGGATCGGCCGCCATCTCGTCGACATTCCAATAGGCCTTGGGGATGCCGCCCTTCGCGGCGGCCGCCTCCGCCGTTTCCTGGCGCGACGTGCAGACCGCCGCTACCTCGACGCCGGGCAGCAGGCGCCACGCCGGGGCGTGGTGGGTCAGAGTCCAGTTGGCCCCGATGATGCCGACCCTGAGTGGCTTGAGCATGGAGGGTTCCTTTTGCTAGGCCGCGCGGGGCCATTCGAGTGTAAGGCTGGACAGCGCATTGACCGAACCGGTGAGGCCTTCGCCCCGATCGTCTCCAGCGATGGTGAAATCCGGAATGCGGACGAGCCATTCCTCCAACACGATCGCGATCTCGCTGCGCGCGAGCGGAGCGCCGGGGCATGTGTGCACGCCCGTCCCGAAAGTGGCGTGGGTGCGGCGCGGCCGCTTGAAATCGACCTCGATCGGCTCATCCCACAGCGCGTCATCGATGCCGTGCAGGCAAGTCGGGAGCACCACCATGTCGCCGGCGCGCATCGTTACGCCGCGATGCTCGATGTCGGCGGTGACGCGGCGCGCGACCGACGCGACGGCGAAGCGCCGCAGCATCTCCTCGATCGCGATCGGTATCAGCGCCGGCTCCTCGATCAGTTGACGGCGCTGTACCGGACGGTTGGCCAGGAAACGCATCACGAAGCCGAGCATCGAGGCGACGGTGTCGAGCCCGCCGAACAGCACGTCCATGCTTTCGCCCATCACCTCGTTCGCCGTCATCGGCCGGTCGCCAACCGTGGCGTGGACGATGGCGCTCAGCATGTCGTCGCCGGGGTTGGCGCGGCGTTGCTCGATCCATTGGCCGAGATAAGCCTCGACATCGCGTTGGGCCTGCGTGCGCGCCACATGATCGTTGCTGCGTACCATCAGGTCGGCGCGCGCGATCAGCCATTCGCGGTCATCGGCCGGCAGATCGACGAGGCGCAGGAAGATCAGCATCGGCAGGTGCCGTGCGAACTCGCCCATGAACTCGCATCGCCCGCGCGGCCGAAAGCCCTCGATCAGCTCGATCGTGAGCGCGCGCACCGAATCCTGCAGCGCCTTGATCTGGCGCGGCAGGAAGAAGGGCAGGATCGCCTTGCGGTAGTGGCGATGCTCGGGCTCGTCCGCCTGGTTGGGGATCATCGGGTAGAGATTGATCCCCGGCGGCACGGTCAGCTCCTTGGCCGAAAGGCGTTCGATGTCGCCGAGCAACTCCCAGATCAGGGCACCGGAGGTCGCGATCCAGTGCCCGCCGTTGCGGGTGGACCAGACCAGCCCGCCCGGCCGCGCCAGCGCTTTCCAGGCGAGCTGGGGATCGGCCTCCCGCCCCGGCAGGGCGTAGATGTCGGCATCCACTACCAGTTCGGCGGGCACATGCGCGGGGACGGGTGCCGTCGCCATATCAGATGCGACCTTGCTTGCGCGCCGCCGCGGCGACGGCGGTGAATTCATCATAGACGGTCAGCGGCTCGTGCCACGCGCTGCCGTCGCAAATCTGGTCCCAGTGCGCGGCGACGTCCTCGGGCGAGGGCGGAGTGGTGCCCATCGGCGCCATCCAGCCCTCGGCGGCGGTGATCCGCACCTTGGCGAAGCGGCCCGAATTGGCGCTGTATATGCCGTGGGTGGAGGTGCACTGCTCGCTCACCAGATAGAGCACCAGCGGCGTGTTGAACGGTACTTCGATGCGGTTTGCCGACGCCGCATAATCGGCATTGGCGATCGTCGCGGCGAAAGCGGGGATCTCCTTGAAGCCCTCGTCCATCTCGGCGGCGAGGCGGGATTGCGCGGTGGGCATCAGCAGGTTGGACTGGATGCCATAAGCCGATCCCTCGATCGCAACGACGTGGCTGAGGCCCATCAGGCCGCCCTTGGCGGCAGCGTAATTGGCCTGCCAGGCATGGCCGAACATGGCGGAAGCCGATCCGGTGAAGAGGAAACGCCCATAGCCGTTCCGTCGCATCACCTTGTAGGCGGGCTGGGCGACGTAGAAGGCACCCTTCAGATGCACGTCGAGGATCGCGTCGAGCTGCGCGTCAGTGATGTCCTCGAAGCGGTTGTTGCGCAGGAAGCCGGCGTTGGCGATGCAGATGTCGACCTTGCCGAAGGTGTCGAGCGCGGTCTGCACGATCGCGGCGCCGCCCTCGCGTGTCGCGACGCTGTCGTGGTTGGCGACGGCTTCGCCGCCCTCGTCGCGGATCTGCTGGACGACGAGGTCGGCGGCGCTGTGCGAGGAGCCCTCGCCCGATCCGCTGCCGCCGAGATCGTTGACCACGATCTTGGCGCCGCGCCGCGCCATCTCCAGCGCATAATCCTTGCCAAGGCCGTTGCCGGCGCCCGTGATGATCGCGACGCGGTTGTCGTAGCGGATTGTGTCGGCCATGAATCTCTCCGAAGTCAGTTGACGCTCTGAACCTGTCCACCGTCGACGCGGACATTGGCACCTGTCATGAACCCTGCCCCAGGGCTGGCGATCATGCACACCGCATGCGCGATATCCTCGACCCGGCCGATGCGGCCGATCGGCACGGGCACGATCTCGCGCGTCATCCGCTTCTCGGCCTCCCCGATGGAAATGTCGCCCCAGCCGAGCGCCTTGCTGAGATTGCCCAGCCATTCCTCCACGGCCGGCGTCAGGATCGCACCGGGGCTGACGCTGTTGACGGTGACGCCGCAATCGCCGAGCGACTTGGCGAGGCTCGACGTCATGTTGAGCACCGCGCCCTTGGCGGCGCCGTAATCCGGCCCGAACGGGATGGGCTGGGTTCCTGCCGCGCTGGCTATGTTGATGATGCGGCCCCAACCCTTCGCCTTCATCGCAGGCAGCAGGCGGCGGATCATGCGAGCGGCGGCGATGGCATTCTGCTGGTAGGTTTCGATCCAGGCGGCCTCGCTCACCTCCGTCCAGGCCATGGCGGAGGTTCCCGCCGCACCGCCGGCATTGTTGACGAGGATATCGATCTCGCCCGCCACCTGCGCCACCGCATCCGCGTCGGCATCAGACGAGAGGTCGCCGATCGCGACTGCCGCGGCGCCGATCTCGTCAGCGACCTTTTCCGCGCGCGCCCGGTCGCGGCCGTGGACCACCACCGCGCACCCCTCGGCCGCCAGCATCCGCGCGATGCCCGC
>CBFRWL010000045.1:0-12156 GCA_965727025.1 uncultured Sphingomonas sp. | reverse complement strand
CCTTCGGCGACGCTTTCGTCTTCGGCCACGTTGACCTTGAAGAAGGCGCCGCCCAATTCCTGCGCCGCCTTCTGACCGACCTCGTCATTCAGGTCGAAAATAGCGACCTTCGCGCCTGCGGCTGCAAGCATGCGGGCCGTCGCATTGCCGAGACCCGAAGCACCGCCGGTGACAATCGCCGGCATATTCTTTATATCCATACGCTATTCCCTCAATCTGCCTCAACATTGACTTTCGCCGCCCCCACCGACTTGGACAGTCCAACGCCAGGCGCCGCTTGGCGGGGCGGAGCCTGCCCAAAGCCGGCAGGAAGGACGCATCCCATATAGGTCCGATCGATCATGGAGGACTCCATGCCGGATCGCTCGACCGCCGCCCTGATCGTGACAGCACCCGATACAGCACCCGATTCAGCGGCCTTCATCCGGACAACGCACCCTGGAAACCGCCCATAGCCATGCGTGCATAGCGAAGGATCACGACCGGGCGTCGTACATGATTTTTGCACCTCCTATAGCGAACGGGCGATAACCATCCGCTGAATGTCGGACGTTCCCTCGTAAATCTGGCACACGCGGACATCCCGATAGATTTTTGCGACACCGAATTCCTCGAGATAGCCGTAACCGCCCAAGGTCTGCAACGCGCCTGAAACGACGACTTCGGCGGTTTCCGATGCCACCAGTTTCGCCATCGAAGCTTCGGCAAGGCATGGCAGATGCGCATCCTTCATCGACGCGGCGTGGAGTACCAACTGCCTCGCGGCCTCCAGCTTCGCGGCCAGATCGGCCAGCCTGAATCCGACGGCCTGATGATCGATGATTGGCTTGCCGAAACTTTTTCGTTCCTTGGCATAGACGATCGCGATGTCGAGAGCGGCTTGCGCCATGCCGACGCACTGCGCGGCGATCCCTATCCTCCCGGCCTCCAGATTGGCCAGCGCGATGCCATAGCCCGCGCCTTCCGCGCCCAGCCGCAGATCGTCAGGCACGAAAAGATCATCGAAGCGGATGGCGCATGTATCGGACGCGGCCTGACCCAATTTATGTTCGACCTTGTCGACCTCATATCCTTTGCTGTCCGTGGGCACGATGAAGCCAGTGATGCCGCGCTTGCCCGCCGCCGGATCGGTCACGGCATAGACCATGGCGATGCCGGCGATGCGACCGGACGTGATGAACTGTTTCCCGCCGTTGAGGACATAGCCGCCCTCGACCTTCACGGCCCTCGTCCGGATCGCTGACGCATCGGAACCCGCGTCGGATTCGGTTAGGGCAAAGGCGCCGATCAATCGGCCGGCGATCAGGTCAGGAAGAAAACGCGCCTGCTGCGTCGGCGTCCCATCTTTCAGCAGCCCGGTGACGATGAGACTGTTCTGAATGCTGACAATGGTCGAAAGAGCGCCATCGGCCGCCGCAATTTCCATCAGCGCCAGTGCATAGGAGACATAGTCCGCTTCCGCTCCGCCAACGGCTTCAGGAGCGGTCATCCCCATCAGACCCAGGGTCGCCATTTGTTCAAAAAGGCTGTCCGGATAGGCCTTTGCCGACTCGAATGCGAATGTGTTGGGCTTGATCTGGTCTTGCGCGAACGCCCGCACCGCGTCCCTGATCGCACTTTGAGTTTCGTTCAATACCATATACGTTCCATCGAATTGCGATGCAAAAGGGGCAGAGGATATGATCGGACTACCTTATCCTCACGAGGAAGCAAGAAACCGCGCTGCATCCACTTACATCAGTTCGTCGGGAGTTTCCGGAAGGCCTATTGCAGGAAGATCGCGCCCGACGGTTCGTCCGTTTGAACGTGTGCATCACCTAGCGTTGTGGCAATGGTCTCTGGCTTACGGGCATTTATCGGGAGGATGAATTGTTGCCGCGCATTACCATCGTGACCGGGGCATTCGGCATATTGGGCGACGCGGTCTGCACCGCTCTTCTCGCCAATGGCGACCGCGTTGCACGCGTCGATTACGCGCAGCCGCGATCCGCTCTGGAGGGTTGTGTGGATTTTGGCGGCGTCGATCTGACCGACGCCGATTGCGCCATCCGGACCATGGAGGCGATCGTCGACAGGATGGGACCGCCCGACATCCTCGTGAACGTGGCCGGCGGTTTCACATGGGAGATGCTCGCCGACAGCACAGTGGAAAGCTGGTTTCGCATGTTCTCCATGAACGCCATGACCTGCCTCAACATGACCAAGGCGGCGCTGCCCCTATTGCGCACCCGGCCAAATGCCCGGATCATCAACATCGGATCGATGTCCGCGACATCGGCTGGGGCTGGCATGGCAACCTACGCCGCGTCCAAGACCGCCGTACACAAGATCACCGAAGCGCTGGCGGCCGAGCTTGCCGACACGTCCTGCACCGTCAATGCCGTGTTACCGACCATCATCGACACCCCGACCAATCGCGCCGACATGCCCGATGCCGATTTTTCAAAGTTCGTCCAACCGGCAGCGATCGCCGACCTGATCCTCTTCCTGGCGTCCCCCGCATCGCGCGGCATTTCGGGAGCGCTCATTCCGGTGTCACGCGGCGGAACGGAATAACCGGCCGCCCGGCGCGCGAACGGCTCAGTCAGCCGACGCGGGAGCGCTGTCACATGGTTGGCGCTCGATGCGGGAACATCCTCGGGAAAGGCCGCGCGCTCGGTAGGACAAATCATCGGCCGACCTCTTCCCTGCCAGAAAGCTATCGCGATCGACGAAGCTTTCACCAAGAGTCCCCGTGATCGCCCATTCCTGGATGCAGCGACGATCCTTAGCTCATCGATGACATCTTACACCGCCTCTCCACCGTCGGCGGTGATGGTTTGGCCGGTGATGAAGCCGGCCCGGCGAGAGCAAAGGAAAATCGCGGTCTGGCCGATTTCTTCTGGCAACCCCAGACGACCGAGCGGAATCGACCTGCGCTTGCTCTCCGCGAGGCCGGGCACCGCCGCGAGAAGCTGATCATTGGTCTTGCTGCAAATCCAGCCGCAGCGCAGGCTGTTCGCCCGGACGCCATATCGGCCTTCCTCCTTGGCCATAACGGCGATCATGCGATCGAGCGCCGCCTTCGATATCGCTGAGGTTCCGCCGCGCACCTCAATCATGTCACCCTGATAGCTGCTCAGGGTGAGGAAAGCGCCGTGGCTGCGCCGCAAATGAACGATCGCTTCCTGCGCCAAATGGATCGCCGCCAGGATGTCGCCTTCCAGCCATGCGCGCCACATATCTTCTGACGTCCGGCCGAAGAACTCGGGTGAAAAGGGCGGGCCGGCCGCGTATATGACGCTGTGAAGACCCCCGAAAGCCTCTGCGGCGTTGTTCAGCGCGTCGGCGACAACGGCTCGGTCCCGGGCATCCACGGCATAGCTCCTTGCCTGTACGCCATAGCTTTCGACCGTGTCCGCAACCCGCCGCGCAGCGGCTTCATCGCTGCGATAACTCAACGCTACCTGTACGCCAACTTGCGCGAACGCCTCGCAGATCGCCGAGCCCAGTCCGCCGCTGCCGCCCAGCACGAAAGCACCGCCGGCGGGGAACAGATCCGGTGACGGTCTTGCCGGTGTTCCGCTCATACGCCGTACCAGTCAGCGTCGCGGTCAAGCGGAAGATAGGAAGGATCTCGCCGTTCGCGAAACGCAGCCAGCGCTTCCTTGGAATCGGGATGACCGCTCATCCTCTCGGTCGCCGCTTGTTCGAAGGCATAGCCCTCTCGAATGTCCATCCACTCGATGCGATCGAGAACGCGCTTGCTGACCCGGACCGCCGTGGGGCTATATCCTGCGATCCGCCCTGCCAGACGTTCCGCTTCGGCCAGGGCGCCCTCCCCCTTGCAGACTTTGATCGCGCCGCCTGCCGCGGCGAAGTCCCACGCCGGCATCGCTTCGCCCGTAAAATACATGCGGCGGACCAGAGGCTGTGGAGCAAGGCGGGCAAGGTGACGCGCCCCGCCCATCACGCCAACCGTCAGTTCGGGCAATCCGAAGAGCGCGTCCTCGCCCGCCAGCACGAAGTCGCAAGATGCCGCGATCGCCAGACCCGTGCCCAGCGCAGCCCCCCTTACCACACCTATCACGGGCACCGCGCACTCCATGATCGCGAAAAAGGCTTCGCGCACCCGCCACATGCGCTCACGCGCGTTCGCGGGCGTCATCGATGCGAATTCGTCCAGGTCATTACCACCGCAGAAATGCCGGCCAGCGCCACTCAATATGATGGCCCGCACCGATTTGCAGGAGGCATCCGGATTTCTGAACAGTTCCGCTATCTCGACATACATCGAATAGTCCACGGCGTTCACGGCACCGCGTTTCATGGTCACATGAACGATGCCGTCCCGATCGCCGGGCGTAATGTCCAGAAACTTCATGTACCTCTCTCCAACCGATAGAAGCAGCCGAAGTCCTGCCCTTGACAGCGCCCTAATATCTTCCGTCGTTCGGGGCTTCGTCCGTTTGAGCGAATTGCATTTCTCTTCTGGACGATAGGTCATGCGCAATGACCCGACGACAGAGAGGATGCCAGCGATGGATCATTTCAGTGGATCCCGCGGATCGGCAAAGGAGGAGTGGCGCAGATATTGGCCGATCGTCCTGGGCGGAGCGATGGGCTATTCCTGCATAGGACTGCCGCCTTTCTGCTTCGGCCCGTTCGTCGGTGCGATCGAGCAGGAATTCGGCTGGTCGCGCGCACAGACAATGTCCGGTTTTACGGTCATGGCCGGGGCGGCGGTATTGTTCAACCTGTTGGGCGGGGTTGCGGTCGATCGGTTCGGTGCGCGACCCGTCGCCCTTGTCGGTCAGGTGCTGCTATGTTCGTCCTTCGCGCTGCTGTCCCAGGCGGATGGGAGCATCGTCAACTGGATTGCTCTATGGATGCTGGTGGCACTGGCTGTGGGGATGATGCAGGGTCCGGTATGGACCATAAGTGTCGCCGCGCTGTTCGACAAAGGGAGAGGGCTGGCCATTGCCGCTGTGCTCAGCGGCTCCTCCCTGACAGCGGCCGTCCCGCCCCTGATCGCGACTGCGCTGATCGAAGCATTTCAATGGCGCGCGGCGTTGATCGCCACGGCCGCCATCTGGCTCGGCCTTACGCTTCCCTTCTCCTTAACGCTGTTTGCCCGGCCGACCGGCTCCGCGCCATCCAGAACTGCGCCGACGGCCGCAAAGCCGGTCTCTTCCCTCCCCGGCATGACAGCGCGTGAAGCCATGGGCCAGCCGGCCTATTGGCTGATCGTCGGCGGCATGTTCAGTTTCATACTATATACGATGGCGCTCGCGCCCAATCTGGTGCCCCTTCTGATGAGCAAGAAGCTCAGCCTTACGGCAGCGGGACAGATCGCGGCACTTGTCGGCGTCGTCGGCTTGATTGCGCGCCTGTCGGTAGGGCATTTGCTCGACATCTTTCCAACCCATATCGTCGCGGCCCTCGTCTTCCTGCTGCCCCTGTTCGGCCTAGTGCTCATGATGCAGCACGATCCCGGGATTGGCGCACTCGTGATCGCGACGGCCATCCTGGGAGCCACCATCGGGGCGGAAAATGACGTGATCATCTATCTGGTGTCGAAATATTTCGGGACGCGCAGCTTCGGCGCGCTGCTCGGCGGCATCAATTCGATTGCCGCGATTGCAGCCACGGTCGGACCAATCGGTGCCGGCTGGATATACGACCGGACCGGTACCTACGACATGATGTTACTGATCCTGGGATGTATAATGGGTCTGGGCGCGCTTGGCATGTTTACGCTGGGTAGGCTGAAGCCGCCCCCACCCCTTTCATCTTAGAGCGTGCTGTTAATCTGAACCGTTTGTGTTCGAGCGAAGGCTCGCGCCAGTCGAGAACCGAAGTCGAGAAACTCAGCTCCGCCCAATTTCTCGATACGCCTTCTCGATAAGCTCGAAGCCTATTCGAACCAAACGGGAGCGATCCAGATTTTATGTTTGTCGCATCAGAGCGTTTTCAAGTTAGTGCTTTGCATTGCGCGCAACAGGCCAAGCTGATGGCAGATTTTCCAGGCCTCACCAAATGGCCAAAGGAAAATGCTCCAGGCACAAAAAAAGCCGGGCGACGCGATCGCGTCGCCCGGCGGTCTCGCTTGTCAGAACTTTACTGACAGGGTTGCGCCATAGGTGCGCGGATCGCCCCATTTGCAAGCGGAATAGCCGATGCTGTTGAGGTTATCGCTGCAATAAAGCTTGTAATAGTTGTTGGTGATGTTCGCCCCCCACACGGCAAGGGAGAAATTGGATCCGAAAAGCTGATCGAACGACAGGCGGGCACCCAGCGTGTCGAAAGCAGGCGTTCCGTAAATGCCCTGCACAGATAATCCCTTGGTCTTCGTGCGGTGGAAGTAATTCATGCTCAAGCGCGTCTTCGCGAAGCTTTCGGGAATGGCGTCAATCTCATACGTTCCTGCAAGTGTCAGCGTCTGGCGCGGAACACCCGCAAACTCCTTGCCCGACAGATCCACCCCGCCTGCAAAATCGATCGGATTGGCGGCGTTGATCGGATTAGCCGGATCGGTGGGCTGGGGCACGACCGACCCGCTGCCATAGCGGCCGACCTGATAGGAATAGCCAACATTCAGTTCGAGTTGACGGATCGGCTTGATCGAACCTTCCACTTCGATGCCCTTGATCGTGGCCTTTCCGACATTGAGAAGGATCAGATCAGTGTACACGCCGCCAGTAGAGCAGCCCACGCTGTCGTTGGTGCAGAACTGAAGGATATCCTGTGTCTGGATATCGCGATATTTGCCGATAAATCCAGCAATGTTCAGGCGGTAGGGAACGCTGCCCAGATGCCCCTGATGCTTGACGCCCAATTCGAAGTCCGTGATTTTTTCCGGCCCGAACATGCTGAAATCAAGGCTTCGGGTCGTCGGGTTCGGACCGCCAGCCTTAAAACCACGGCGCGAAGCGAAATACAGGAGCGTGTCCGGCGTCGCCTGATATTCCAGCGATCCCGTCCAGGTTGCCGCCTTGTAGGTTCGACTGTTCGTCAACGAGCATTCGGCGCCATTGTTCACGGCGACAGCATTGCCCAGGGTGCCGTTCAGTTCATTGCATTGCCCTTGCGGGAAAGCAGGATTCCACGTCTGTACCGTCTCCGTTGACGTGCTGAAGAAATTTTCCGTCCGCATCTTCTTCTTGTCGCTGGTGTAGCGCACACCCAGCGTCAGGCGCAGGCCGTCCAAACCGACACCACTGAAATCATAGGTGCCCTGAGCGAACGCTGCCTTCGATTCGGTCGAATCCCGCATCGCCGCGTGCCGCTCAAATGCTGGGCCGTAGAAAGAAGCCGGACCGACGACGAACGACGAATTGACGTCATATTGATGTTTGACATGGGCATAATAGAGACCGGCGATCATGCTGAGATCGCCAAACTTTCCCACGATCTGGAATTCATCCGAAAATGTCTTGTACTGATTGCGGAAATATGTGTCGTTATTCGTAGCCTGACCTGTCACAAACCCTGCCGGCACGCCGAACAACGCACCGAAGTCAAAGGTCATTCCGGTAATTCCCGAAGGATCCTGAAAGTCAAGGGCCCTCTCATAGCGGGCTCCGATGATGTTCTTGAGCGTCACCGCATCACTCAGTTCGAAGCTGGAGGTGTTAGCAACGCCATAGACTTCGGAACGTGCGGCAAAGCCGGTCAGTGCAGGAAATCCCGCATTGGTGAGCGTGCTTCCGACCCCCGTGAAAGCGACGGAGCGGAACGGGTTGCCCTGGCGTAGCAGGAGACCCCGGCTGGTGTCGACGAGAGCTGTCCCGCCACCCAGAGCGCTTTGCTGGCTCACCGCTTGCTGCGTGACGCTACGGAAGAAATTATTGGCGAGCGGAGCAGCCTCGATCAACGAAGGCGTGGGTATCTCGTCCCTGTGAATATAATCGAATGTCGTCATGTTTTCAAAGCGATCACCCGGTTTCACAAGAAGGGAGACACGGAAGCTCTCATTGTTTCGATCGTTGAGATTCTTTCCACCGGGACGCAAATTCTTGAAGAATCCATCCTGCCTCTCGATTCGTCCAGCTACGCGTAGCGCCGCGACTTCACCGATTAGCGGGACATTGCCCATCACGGTGCCCTGAACGCGATTGTAATTGCCCAATTCGAGATCGAACCGTGCTTCGGGGTCGAATTTCGGGCGGGCAGTGGTGAACACCATGGCGCCACCCATCGAGTTCTTACCAAAGAGCGTGCCCTGCGGCCCCTTCAGCGCCTGCACATTTTCAAGGTCATAAAGAGCCAAACCCCGCGTACTTTGCGCAACGCCGTTGACATATGTCACGACGTTCTCGTCAGTGAACAGGACTTGGCGCTGCCCACGAATGATGAATTCGGGGAGGCTGGGATTGTTGTTGCCAGGCTTGATCTGCAGGTTCGGGACACTGAACTGAAGATCGCTCACTGCAACCACATTACGGCGTTCTAAGGTCGATGCCGTCAAGGTCGTCACAGCAACCGGAATTTTCTGCTGATTTTCTTCAACCCGGCGGGCTGTCACGATGATATCTTCAAGGCCGCCGGCCTCGCTGCCCGCCTGCGCCTGTGCCTGTGCCTGTGCCTGTGCAACACTAGGCGATCCGGCCATTGTGATCGCAACACACGCGGCGGAGACGGTGTACTGGAACGCGGTTTTTACAGCACTCAACTTTAATCCTCCCATTTCTGCTCTCCATGACCCAGGAGATGATGTATCAAATCTAGCACCGGCGCTCGCCATAATGTTAGGCCGAACGGACTAGATGTTTATACCAAAGCGCATTGATCAGAACCCATGGGCCCGAGTTGCAGGCGCTCGTGAGCTGACGGGCCGCGCCCCCAGCGATAGCTGCGCAAATTGGAGACGAGTTCGCATCCGACTGACAGCTACCACCCGTACGCTTCCCGCTCAGCCTGCGGAACGCCGCGATCTGTCCCGAATGTTCTGAGGACGGACAATGGCTATATGTGGCAATCCTGCCACATCATGGCAGATAAAACAGAATGGCCTGAGCGCTGCTCGACGCCGTCAGCGAGCAGCTCTATGAACGAGCCGCCAAAGTCAAACATATGCATTTGGACATGGCGGGGAAGCAGGATGCAGGGCAAATTCGCAAATCGCATGATCGAGTTCGCGTGATTGTTGCAATTCGATGCTTGAGGCTGCTTCCCCCGCGCAATTCGCGCAAACTTGGGGATCCACTTGAGGCACTCGCCCGTACCGTAGACTTTGAGCGGTCCCGGCCCGATCCTTCGAACTCTTGGGAGATCAGACTCTACGGACACCTGAAGCCATTAGGTGCGCGGATCGACCTGCGCGGATCGACCGAGGCAAAATAGTCCGTTCGGATGTTGTCCAGGCGGATCAAACCCAGCAGAAACGTTCAATTACGAACCAAATATGTGAAAATAATGTTCAGATTCAATGCCTTGGTTCGGGTGCATTGAAAAAGCGATGGAGGGGGATAATCATGAGAAATTCGATCATATTGCTTGGCAGCACCGCAATGGCGCTGAGCAGCTTCGGTACTTCCGCCGCCGTGGCGCAGGACAGTGAGCGCGGCCTCGAGGACATCGTCGTCACCGCTCGCCGCGTGGAGGAAAACCTCCAGAAGGTTCCCGTCGCCGTCACCGCGATCAGCGCCAAGCAGCTTGAAGCCCGCAAGGTGACGACCGTCAGCGACATCCAGTTCTCGGTGCCGAACCTCCAGATCAAGCCAAGTAACCTCGAGCCGTCGCGTCCGGAGTTCATCATCCGCGGTCAGCGCCAGGTGCTCTACACCGACGAGAACGTCGTCACCTACGTCAACGGCGTCGCGCAGACTACCCGCGGCCTGACCCTCTACGATCTCGACAGCGTCCAGGCGCTCAAGGGTCCGCAGGGCACCCTGTTCGGCAAGAACTCGATGGGCGGCGCGATGGTGTTCACCACCAAAAAGCCCGTCTTCAAGACCGAGGCCTCGGTCGCTCTCGAAGTCGGCAACTATGACCGCAAGCAGGTCAATGCGATGGTCAACGTGCCGTTCGGCGACAAGGTCGCACTGCGCGCGGTCGGCCAGATCGAACGCCAGAACGGCTTCTTCAAGAACTTCCAGCCCGGCATGAAGGATCTCGCCGATCGCCATAACGAGAGCTTCCGCGTTTCGCTGCTGGCGCGTCCGAGCGAGCGCTTCGAAAACCTCTTCGTCGCCGATTTCATCCATCGCAAGGAAATCCCGACGCCTTCGCAGATCGAAGCGGCTCCGGCCAATGCCGACGGCTCGCTGAAGGGCGGTATTGCATCCATCACCGGGCAGGCGGTCCAGCAACTCAGCCTGCTGGGCGGCGGAGTCGCGACCGTTGCTCCCAATAATTCGCCTTCGGTACCCTTCATCATCCAGCGTACGGGCAACCCGTTCGTTTCGCAGGCGAACACCGGCCTCAACACGCGGCTGCAGGGCACATTCGGAGTCAACTGGTTCTATCCGACCGTCAGCACCTTGTACACCGGCGGCACCATCTACGGCTTCGCCGATACCGCCACCTTCCAGGCGAACGATTCGGTGACGATCAAGAACATCATCGGCTATCGCCACGAGGACGTTATCGACCAGCAGGATCCCTCGGGCATCACCGGCGGATTCTACAGCTTTGCCGGTTTCGGCGTTCCGCTCACCGGCCCGGCAACCAACTTCGACACGATCCAGCATCGCAAGCTCCAGGAGTTCACCGAAGAACTCCAGTTCATCGGCAATACGGCAAACTTCAACTGGATCGCCGGCGGCTATTATGCCCACCAGCGCCGTCACCTGGATTCGAACTCGTCGGGCATCTTTGGGCCGCTCAATTTCACCAGCCGTCCGGCCTATCCGTTCTTCAACGACCCGCTGTTCGACAAATACGACAACCAGAACGACACCAGTCGTTCGCTGGCGGTTTTCGCGCAGGGCACATACGACTTCAGCAGCATGGGTCTCAACGGGCTGAAGTTCACCGCCGGCCTGCGCTATACCAACGACCGCCGTACCAACGACCTGTCGACGTTCTTCACCGACGACGAGGCGATCACCAAGGAATACAGGGCCGCGGCCAACCAAGATTGCCGTCTCACCCCCGGCACCACTCCGGATCCGGCCGGCACCAATTCCGTCGCGATCAACGTCGGCACGACCTGCCTGCAGTCGGCCAAGCGCACCTACAAGGCGCTGACCTGGAACGCCTCGCTTGACTACCAAGTGTCGCCGGACGTGCTGACCTACATCGCGACACGTCGCGGCTTCAAGGCGGGCGGTCCGAACTTCTCGACCATCGTGCAGCAATACGACTTGTTCGGCCCCGAGCGGATCACCGACATCGAACTCGGCGTCAAGGCCAAGGGCAGCCTCGGCGGCATGCCGTACCGCTTCAACCTCGCGGGCTTCTATGGCTGGTACAAGCAGATCCAGACCCAGGACATCCTGGCGTTCTGCGCCGTGCCCAGCGCGCCTTCGGCCACCTGCTCGAAGATCACGGATCTCATCGTGTTCAACGTCGGTGGGGCCACGATCAAGGGCTTCGAGCTGGACGCCTCGATCAAGCCGATCCCGCAGGTCGAGCTCAATGTCGGCTATTCCTATCAGGTCGGCCGCTACAGCAAGGGCTCGGTGGTTCCGCAGGCGACCGACTCGAGCAAGCCGGTGGCCGATGACAACCCGATCAACTTCGCCTCGGGCGTTGATCTGACCGGTGTGGAATTCGCCGGCATGCCGCGCTCGACGCTGACGGTCGCGGGCACGCTCTACGCGGACTTCATTCCGGAGAGCTTCGCGAAGACCTCGATCAACATGAACTACTACTACCGTTCGCGCACCCTCGGGCTGACGGTGCAGGGCATCTACAAGACCCCGAGCTTCGGTGTCGCCAATGCCCGCATCGCCTTCGACAGCATGTTCGGTTCGCCGTTCTCGCTAGCCCTGTGGATGTCGAACGTTTTCGACAAGCAGTACCGCCTGTCCTGCGCCGACAACCTCAACAGCATCGCCTATGCGACCTGCAAGTGGGGCGATCCGCGCACCTACGGCCTGACCGCTTCGGTCAAGTTCTGATCCAACCGACCTAGACCGGATCCGGTCGAAACTGCCGGGGCCCCCGCTCCCAGCGGGTGCGCGTCTTGTTTTTTTCGGGGTCGTTTCCCGCGGGCGGGGCCAGCGGCCG
>CBFRWL010000044.1:0-12905 GCA_965727025.1 uncultured Sphingomonas sp. | reverse complement strand
GGCAACTATGAAGATCGCCGTTCCCGATCTCATTTCGAATTCCTACTTCCCGGCGGTGGCGGCCGTGGAGCTCGGTTGCTTCGCGCGATACGGCGTGGAGGCGTCGATCGAGCTGATCTTTCCGGTGGATCGCGCTTACGCCGCCTTGCGTGACGGGCAGGTCGATTTCGTCGCCGGCTCGGCGCACTCGGCGCTGGCTGCGTTTCCGGAATGGCAAGGGGTGAAGCTGCTCTGCGCTCAGGCACAGGGTATGTATTGGTTTCTCGTCATGCGCGCGGATCTCGATCCATCCCGCCGCGATCTTTCGATCGTCAAGGGGCGCAGGATCGGCGCGGCGCCTTGGGTCGAGCTTGGGTTGCGCGCGCTGTTGACCGCCGGCGGGATCGATATTGAGCGCGACGAGGTCTCCATTGCCCCGGTGCCAGGCGCGATTGGAACCAGCATCAACTTCGGGTTGACGGCGGCGAAAGCGCTTGAAGAAGGTGCGATAGACGGTTTCTGGGCCAATGGCATGGCGGCAGAGGTGGCGATCCGGCGCGGCGTCGGGGCGATGGTGCTGGATGTGCGCCGGGGAGATGGTCCGCAACAAGGGTTCGACTTTACCATGGCATCGCTGGCAACGACCGACCAGCTGATCCAGGACCAGCCGGACATCGCGGTGGCAGCCGTACGCGCGATCGTTTCGGCGCAGGCCGCGCTCAAGAGCAATCCTCAGCTGGCGACCGAAATAGGCAGCCGCCTCTTCCCCGAGCAAGAGGCAGCCCTGATCACCACGTTGATCCGGCGTGATGCGCCTTTCTACGACGCGGCAATACGGCCCGAGTCCGTCGAGGGCATGAATGCCTTCTGCCGAGCTGCCGGTATCCTGCGGGGAATGCCGGCTTACGGAGATGTCGTCGCAGAGCAGTTCGCGCCATTCTGGAAAGAGGGATAGGATCATGCCGGTCAACAAGATTCACGACGAGTTCCATACATTGGACATGACGATCGGGTGGGAGGTGCCCCCCGGCTATCCATCGGGTATTCAAATGAAGATCCTGTCGGGTGCGCTGGACGAAAAAGGAGGGCGGGGAAGCCGAACACGGCTCCTGCGCTTCGACCCGGGGGTCTTCACGACCGAGCCTTTCGTGCATGATTATTGGGAGGAAGTCTTCCTCATCAGCGGCGACATGACAGTCGGTGGCGAGGACGGGGAGAGTTTCGCGCCGTTCACCTATGCCTGCCGCCCGCCGGGCGCCTACCATGGGCCATTCCGGTCCTCTGAAGGCTGCCTCCTGCTGGAAATGCACTATTACGATCCGGTCTGACGCAGGTCGCCCCATGGCCCTCCGCACTTTTGCTGCGATGGCGCGCGACCTCGCCGAAAAGAAGACGACCAGCCAGCATTTGACCGAGCAATGCCTGGCAGCGATCAAGAACGAAAGCGGAGAGGGCGTTCGCGTATTTCTGCACGTCGATGAAGCTGCGGCCATCGCGACCGCGCAAGCGATAGATCGGTTACGCACAGCTGGCGTAACACTGCCTCTTCATGCGGGCATGCCGATCTCCATCAAGGATCTTTTCGACGTCGCAGGGCAGGTGACGCGCGCCGGCTCCATGGTGCTCTCGGATCGCCCTCCCGCGACGCGCGACGCCGAGATCGTCACCCGCCTCCGCCGCGCCGGTCTGGTCATCGTGGGCCGAACCAACATGAGCGAGTTCGCTTTCTCCGGCGTGGGCATTAATCCCCACTATGGCACCCCTGCGGCACCATGGGACAGGGCAGCGCGCCGCATCCCGGGCGGGTCGTCCTCGGGTGCGGCGATTTCCGTCAGCGACGGCATGAGCTATGGCGCGATCGGCACCGACACAGGGGGCTCGTGTCGCATTCCGGCGGCGCTCACTGGACTTGTCGGATATAAGCCGACGGCGCATCGTATACCCTGCGATGGCGCCATTCCGCTCTCACCGAGCCTCGATTCGATCGGGCCGATCGCCCACAGCGTCGGCTGCTGCGCGGCCCTGGACGCCATTCTGGCCAATGGACCGGAGCCCGATCTGGCAGGAAGCCGTGTGGAAGGACTCCGGCTGGCGGTGGTCGGGAACTTTGTCACCAATGGGATGGACAGCATTGTCTTCGAAGGCGTTGACCGTGCGCTCGCCCAACTATCGCGCGCGGGCGCCTTGGTGAAGCGTCTCGATATCCCCGCCTTCGATCATATTCCGGAGATCAATGCCTTGGGTGGTTTTGCCGCGGCCGAAAGTTACGCCTGGCATGGAAAACTCATCGAGGAGCAAGGCCGCGACTATGATCCGAGGGTCCGTGTCCGCATTGAACGCGGCAAGCTTCAGAGTGCAGCCGATTATATCAAACTGTGCGCGGCGCGGGATGATTATAGGATCGCGGTCGAGAGGAGCATTGGCGATTTCGATGCGCTGGTGATGCCCACTGTCCCGATCATACCGCCCCTTATTGACGATCTTGCGGAGGATGACGCCTTCGCCGCGATCAACCTGCTGCTCTTGCGTAATCCCTCTGTCGTCAACCTGTTCGATGGCTGCGCGATATCGCTTCCAGTTCATGATCCAGGCGCAGCGCCGGTGGGCCTGATGCTTGCCGCACCCCGCGGACGCGACCATCATCTGTTCCGCGTGGCGAGCGCCATCGAGGCCTGTGTCGCCAAACGATAAACGGGGAGAGGCCGCCCCGCCTTCCTATCCTTTCAAAGCTGGCGAGCCGCCAGCCATAGCCTGAACGACATCCTCGGGCACGCCCTTGGGCCGCATCTCGAATATGTCCGTGACGGAGGTATAATCCAGATATCCCATGCGAGCGAGCGGACGCATCCCAAGAATATCCAGCTTGCCGTCGGCACCGATATAATCGTCGTTGATGTGAATGCCGACGACGCGGCCGATGACGACAGAGTTGAACTGACTCGGGGTGCCGTTTGGCAGCACGATTGTCTGGTGATGCTTGCATTCGAGATTGACGGGGCTTTCGAGCACGCGCGGCGGCCGGACGAGACGGCAAGAAGCGGCAGTGAGGCCGGTGGCGGCCAATTCGTCCACTTCCGGGTCTTCGATCATGCTCGATTCGATCACCGCGTCGCGCAGAGCATAGGTCGCCATGTTGTAGACGAACTCTCCCGTCGCCTCGGCATTGGCGACCGTATCGGTGCGTCGGCCATCTCGGCGGGTCTGGGGCGAGAACATCACATAGGGCGGGTCCCAGCCGAGGATATTGCTCTGGCTGAAAGGCGCGAGGTTGACATTGCCGTCGGGACTGATGGTCGAAATCCAAGCGATCGGCCGTGGCACGATGCAGGATTTGAACGGATTGTAAGGCAATCCGTGATCGTTTTTGGCCGGTTCGTAAAACATTCGATCAATTTTTCCTTGTCAAGAAGCGGATGGCGAGCGGTGAGACGGCATCCGGAAAATCACCCGATAAACGCCTTCACCTCGTGAAACTCCTCGAACCCGAACCGGCCGACCTCGCGGCCATTGCCAGATTGCTTATAGCCGCCGAACGGCGCCTCGAATTCATAATTGGGCGTCTCGTCCTGTGGACGATCGTTGAGATATATGCGGCCAGCGCGGATACGACGTCCAACCCGATCGGCCTCTTCGATAGAGTCCGCTGATACGAAGCCGGCCAGCCCATAGACGGTGTCATTGGCGAGTTCGATCGCATGGTCAACGTCACGATAGCTCATGATCGTCAGCACCGGGCCGAATATCTCTTCGCGCGCAATGCGCATATCGGGCGTCACGTCCGCGAAAATGGTTGGTTTCACATAGTAGCCACGATTGAAACCGGCGGGTCTTCCCTCGCCACCAAGGACCAACCGGGCGCCTTGGGCGATACCCGAGCCGATCAGGTTCTGCACACGCTCGAACTGGCGGCGGTTGACCAGCGGGCCATGTGTCGTCTCTTCCCGTGCAGGATCACCGACGACGATCGATTGCGCAGCGGATCTGAGCAGGCCCACAACCTTCTCGACATCGTTTTCCGGGACCAGCATGCGTGCCGGCGAAATGCAGGATTGGCCGCTGTTGGTGAACGCGCGCATCATGCCGTAGGGCGCGGACGTTGCCATATGCGCGCCCGGCAGCAGGATATTAGCCGATTTGCCGCCAAGTTCCTGATGCACGCGCTTCACGGTTGCTGCCGCGTCTCGCGCCACCTGAATGCCGGCCGCAGTCGATCCGGTAAACGAAACCATGTCTATGCCGGGATGTTCCGAGATGGCTTTTCCCACGGTGGGCCCGTCGCCGTTCACGAGATTGAAGACCCCCGGCGGCACGCCGGCTGCATCCAGGATCTCCGCCAGAATGATCGGGCTGAGCGCCGCATACTCGCTGGGCTTCACCACCATCGTGCAGCCCGCCGCCAGCGCGCTGCCGAGTTTCGCCGTGATCTGGTTGATCGGCCAGTTCCAGGGCGTGATGAACCCGCAAACCCCGATCGGCTCGTGCAGGATGTGCGTCGCGCCCAGCATATATTCGAACTTATAATCCTTCAGGACAGCGATCGCCTCTCGGAGATGGCCGATCGTTGCCGGGGTCTGCAAACCACGCGAGAAGCTGATCGGGGATCCCATCTCGGCCGTGATCGCCCATGCGACTTCGTCGAAGCGCCGCTCATATTCCCGGATGATGCGCTCGATTAGATCGACCCGCTGCGTCACGCTCCATTCCGAAAATGAGGCGAATGCCCTGCGTGCCGCGGCTACTGCCAAGTCGACGTCCGCGGCGTTACCCAGCGAGATCTTGGCAACCACTTCCTCAGTGGCGGGATTGATGACGTCGAACGGGATGCCGTTCGCCGGCTCCACCCATTTTCCATCGATGTAAAACTTGCCGTGATTATCCATGGAACCCTCCCGTTCGGCATCATCCAAATGCCGAATGTTTCATCATCTGCCTTGGGCCAGCGTCCACTCCGCCTGGAGATGGTTCATCGTCGTCACCGTCAGCACAGGAAGGAATTCCACCTTCTGCCCCTGTGTTACGCGAATATCGGGAATGCGCTTGAACAGTTCCTCGAAGGCGACCCGCGCTTCAAGACGCGCCAGCGGATTACCGATGCAGGTATGCCGGCCATGGCCGAAAGCGAGATGCTTGTCGCGGTTGGGGCGGTGGATGTCCCAAGTCTCTGATTGGGGGAAGTGGCTTTCGTCCAATCCGCCGCCGATATAGAGGAGCCAGACCAGTGAGCCTTCTGGGATTTTTGCACCGCCGAGTTCGACCTCGCGTGTCGTGATGCGGAACAAACCGGGCGAGGTGCCGCGCAGCCGCAGCGTCTCCTCCACCACGTTCGACAGCAGGCTCGGGTTGCTCCGTACCTCTCTGTCCCGTTCGGGATGCTCGCCGAGCTGGAGTAGCATCAGGCCCATGAGGTTGGCGGTGGTATCGTTGCCCGCCGCGACCAGTTCGTGGAGCTTGCGTACGACCCGCGATGCCGGAATTGCTGGATTGCCGTCCGCGTCCTTGGCCTGCAGGATCTCGCTCGTCAGGTCGTTTACAGGACAACGCAGGCGCTCGGCGACGAAGCTTTCAAAGAAAGCCTGGCTTTCGGCCAGCCGGGTCCAGCGCTCGCGCCGCTCCTCCTCGCTCATCGGCTTGGTCACCGAATCCTTTGTTTTCGGCGCCAGGACGCAGAAAAGATCCTCGGTCCAGATGCGGTAGTCCTCGGCACGCTCGGGCGGCACGCCAAGCAGCCCCATGATTACGTTGAGTGAGAGCGGATAGCAGAATTCCTGCATGAAATCGCAATGTCCACGGTCGATGAACTGATCGATGAGCGCATTGGCAATCCGCCGAATATTCTCCTCCTGCTTGCGCAGTTCACCCGGCAGGAACGGGCGCGTCAGCGCGCGACGGTCCGCCGTATGCTCGGGCGGATCAAGTGAAATGAAATGGTTGTCGATGAAGTCGTCGGGAATCTTGTGCTTGAGATCGTCGGGAGGCGGTACGCAGCCGGTGGCCCGAGATGAAAAGGTCTCCCAGTCGCGCGCGGCACGGCAGATGTCATCGTAGCGGGTGACGACCCACATCCTGAGTTCCGGATAGTAGAACACCGGCGCCTCCGCTTGCGCGCGTTTGATGATCGGAGCCGGATTGCTTAGGAATTCCTGGCCGAGCGGATCGAACCCTGAAAGGGTTGGAAAGGCGGCGGTGTCCTGCGACATGGCAACCAGATGCTCCTCTGCACTTGCACCGGTGCTAACCGGCATCCTACGGGCTGTAGGAAATTTTGATACATACTGTATATAAATTGCCTGCTGTCAATCGGATTCCGGATTGCGCCGATCGCCGATCCGTCAGCACGAAAATCAGGATAGCGTGCCGCTCGCACGCTGAGCACGGCGGTGCTCGATTTCCTCGATGGTGAGAGGAAATCCGCCCGTCGCCCAGAGACCGCTTTGGACTTCGCTCACGGTGATCAGGACATTGTCGCGGATATGTTCGTCGGCGACGCGCACAAACGCTTCCGTGATGTCCCGGACCAAGGCAGTCTGCTGTTCCCGGGTGAATGCGCCGGCGAGATGTTGTATCTGGACAAGCGGCATGATCGAACTCTCCTGGTGAATGGGAGACTTATGGACGGCTAACGTCCCGCCACCCGCATATCTTCGGGTATCACCTCGCCATCCTGCAGAATCGGGCGTCCGTCGAGGAAAAGCGAACAGTTCTTCAGTGGAATGTCGAGGTGGCAGAGCGTGGCGTTATTGCCGCCGAGTTCCGTATTTGGGCCGAGCGAGAATAGCACCTCGCCGTAATGACAACGCCCGTCGGCGCCGACGCTTTGCGATGCCTCCGGGCTGAGCGCGAGAAAGTTCCACTGTGCATTCTGGTCTAGGCCCCAGCCGATATGCGAGACGGCATACGCCTTGGGGTCGTGAAAGCCTGCGATGAAGTTGCGCAGGATCGCTCCTTCCGCGCCTCCGCCCTTGATATTGACGATCATGCCCTTGCTAATTTCCAGGACGATCGGTTCCGAGACGTAGCGCAGGATCGGATCGAGCAGCATGTCGCCGCGATCGATCACCACCGTACCGTCGACTCCATCCTCGTCGCCGCCGGTCCAGACGAAAGCGCCCGACCACGCATCCCAACGGCCAGGCTCGTCAGTATAGCCGTATTGGCTGATGGTTTTGAGGTTGCCGATCCGGTAAGTGACGTCGGTTCCGCCCGGCGAGGTAATACGCAGCACTCTCCCCCCGGCAAGCAGATCGCGGGCCGCCTCCGCGCGCCGGCGCGAATCGGGTGTGGTGAGCAGCCGGGAAAGCACGCTCCTCGGCTCGAGCACCAGCAGCATGCGCGCGCCGGCGTCGGTTATCTGCTCCTGCTCACTCGACCAGAGCAGACCGACGAGATCGATTACCATGTCCGTCGTCTTCAGTGCATCGATTGCGGCCTGCTGACCGCGGAGCGAGTTGCCGGGGCCGAAGAAGCTGCCTGGTTTCTTGGCGATGTTGATATGGAGTGCATCGGCGCCCAAATCCTCGGCGGCTGCGGCGAAAGCAACCGCATAGTCCCTGCGGACCAGATCCTCCGAGAGGATGCCGATCCTTTCCTCAGGCACCACTTTGCACAACATGAGTTCCTTACGGAACAGGTCGAACAGAAAACGGTCCACGCTCATATCAGCCTCTATCCTGCTTTTGCCGTCATGCGCGATCGGTCGCTTCAGGAGTGGCCCTTACCTTTCCCTGTGCGCGAAGACGCCCGCCGCCCGCAGGTCTCCGGCAGGCAGAGTGAAGAGGCCCCCGGGAAGGGCGTTGATATAGTCGATAGTCTCGTCACCGGAGACGACATCGGCGTATTTCGCGTTCATGTCGCACAGATTGACTGCGTGCGATGCCTGCGAACGATCGGCGCAGCCGTCGTGGATCACAGCCACGCGATAATTATAGCTGAAAGCGTCCACCACGCTGGCACGCACGCAGCCCGATGTGGTCGTGCCGGTGACCAGCAGGCTATCGCACCGCAGATGCACGAGATAATCGAGCAACGGAGTCCCGTGAAACGCGCTCGGCTTTTGCTTGCCGATCACGAGATCGCGCGGTTCCGGCGCGATATCCGGCACGATGAT
Organism: uncultured Sphingomonas sp.; assembly: GCA_965727025.1. Taxonomy (GTDB): domain Bacteria; phylum Pseudomonadota; class Alphaproteobacteria; order Sphingomonadales; family Sphingomonadaceae; genus CANJQJ01. The sequence goes on along the minus strand of CBFRWL010000044.1, from coordinate 4,822 downwards.
ATTGCTGGCGAGCGTGGAAGGCGACTGGCCAAGATAGTCCCTGTTTACCCGGCTGTTCTTGTATGCCCACGCCCCCTGATCCCAGGCGTCCGCCCGGCGCAAACCGGAGGTATATATAACGGGAACACCCTTCGCCCGTGACGCAGCGAGCAGCCGTTTGATGACGCCCACTGCAGCCCAACCCTCTTCGCCGCACGAATTCATCCATCGCTTGACCGATTCCAGGATCGGTTCGGGCCGGTCCCCGACGAATCCGTAGTTTACGTCGATGATCAGCAGCGCCGGCCGCTCACCGAATCCGCCGCGCGCGCCATAGCCCGAAGCGGCGAATACCTGTTTGTCCCGCTCGGTGAGGAACGCATCCCACAGCTGGCCACTGTGCGGTTGATCTGCCATCTCTTCGCCTTCCTTTCGGTCACGCTCTGCATACGGGCCGGCTTGTGCGACCGCTCCCACGTTTCGAATCCGCTTCCGAGACACCATTGCAATGGAAACGGAATTAATGTACATGTTGTACATTGATCGGCAGCTGTCAACCCGCGTCGGAAGATGCAAACCCAGCACCGTCGAGTGAAGGCATAGGGAGCGGACTGTGGATCTCTCGAACAAGATTGCCATCATCACGGGAGCCGCACGCGGCATCGGCCTTGCAATCTCCGCCCGATTCTGTCGGGCCGGGGCATGCGTCGTGATGGCGGATCTCGATAGCGAAGGCCTGGAGAATTCCGCTGCCCTGATTCAGCGGGAAAACCCCGATGCGCGCTGCATGACAATGACAGTTGACGTGGCCGATCGCCCTTCGGTGGAGAGGATGGTCGAGCAGTCGATCGCGGCGTTCGGACGAATCGACATCCTGGTCAGCAACGCCGGCATCTGGAAGAATCTGACGCGTGGCCCATTCTGGCAGATCAGCACCGAGGAATGGCAACATACCTTCCGTATCAATACCGATGGCGCGTTCAACTGCGCCTCCGCCGTGGCCGCGCATCTCATCCGACAGCAATCCGGCCGCATCATTTTCATCGGATCGGCTGCCATCGGCGAGGCCTTGGCCCACATCACCCAATATTGCGCTTCGAAATCCGCGCTTACGGGTCTGATGCGCTGCGCGGCGAGAGAGTTGGGCAAGGACGGCATCACCGTCAACATGGTCCATCCCGGCCAGATCGATACGGGCGCCTTCAGCCGTGAGCAGATGGAGGAGCGGGCTCTTCAGAAATTCATTCACCGAGTGGGCATGCCCGAAGATCTCGAAGGGATCGTGACTCTGCTGGCGAGTGATGAAGGTAGCTTCATCACCGCCCAGCAAATCTATGTGGATGGCGGGGGCGTGCTGAACTGACGCCCTGCGCCATGACGTTGGCACGTGTGACGGTTGAACGGAAATCAATTTGCGAGAAAAATCGATGATCGACCTCCAGCCTTTCGACGCGCGCGACTTCCGCGACGTGCTCGGAACATTTGCCACAGGCGTCACCGTGATCACCACGATTACCGCGGCGGGCAAGAAATTGGGATCGACAGTGAGTTCGTTCAACTCCGTGTCGCTCGATCCGCCGCTGGTCCTGTTCAGCATGGCACGCAACGCGAATTCATTCGAGGGCTGGCAAGAGGCGCGTGGGTTTGCCGTCAACATCCTGGCGGAGGAACAGGTCGAGATATCCAACCGCTTCGCCCGCCCTTTGGCGGAAAAGTGGGGGACGCTTCCAATCGGGTCGGGCGCCGCGTGCCAGTTCCCACTCATCCCCGGCGCGCTGGCGGCGATGGAGTGCGTTCACTACGCAAATTATGATGGGGGTGACCACTTGATCCTGGTCGGGCGCGTGGTCTCAATTTCCCGACATTCGGCCAGCCGCCGCCCGTTGGTTTTCCACGGCGGCCGTTATCGCATTCTCGACGATGAGGAGAGGATTTCAACGCCGAGAGAAGCCGATGTCTGGTTGCATGGATGGTAAGCGCAGCACTCCCGATGCGTAGCGCCCATTGCATGGCGAACGGTATCCGTCTGCATTATCTCGATTTCAATTCCGAGGCAGCCGGGACACCGATCCTTGTGCTGCCCGGCATCACCAGCCCCGCCGCAACTTGGGCCTTTGTCGCGCGCCGGCTGGCTGAGGAGCGGCGCGTGGTCGTCCCCGACATAAGGGGACGCGGTCTTTCCGAAAATCGGCCGGGCTTGGGATATGGTCTGGACGATTATGCCGGTGACGCGGCAGGCTTTATCGAGGCAGTGGGGCTGGGTCGAGCCATTGTCATCGGGCATTCGATGGGCGCCAGGATCGCCACGCGCATGGCTGCCGCCACCGACCTTGTCACTAGGTTGATCCTTGTCGACCCGCCGCTTTCGGGGCCTGGGCGTGCCTCCTATCCGACGCCGATCGAGAGCTATCTTGCCGCCCATGCGGCGGCTTCAAGAGGAGCCACAATTGAGGAGTTCCGGGCATTCACACCGGCCTGGACGGAAGAACAGATCGCGTTGCGGCTGGAGTGGCTTCCGACCTGCAGCATCGAAGCGATTGTCCGGACTTATGAGAATTTCCATGTGGAAGACATCTTTGCGGACTTTCCCAAGCTGACCTGCCCAACGCTCCTGATGTACGCGAAGCTGGCACGCGTTGTGACGCCCGAAGCCGCGGCCGAGGTGGCAAGTCTTCTCCGCAATGGACAGGTGGTAGGGGTGAAGGCTGGCCACATGATCCCCTGGGACAACCTTGAGGATTTTTTAGATGTGACGTGGCAGTTTCTGTAGGCCGGCGGCGGCGAACGGGATTCCTCTAATCCCTGATCAATCTAAAAGGGCAATTGGCCCGAGAAGGTGAAAAATTACTACAAGTTTGACATAATATTATGTATGATGCATTCTCCCTCACGGGGGTAATGCGCTCTGCGGTGGGGAGTCGGGAGAGCCGTTGAGTGCCCAGGAACGTTCAGTGGCTGATGAGGTCGAATGTTCAATAGAAAACGTGTCGTCGAGGAACAGGAGACAGAGCGTCATGAGGAATAACTTCCGTCTTCGCGGAATAATGCTGACGGGGTGTGTGGGAATAGTCATGATGCTCGCCCCGTATCCCGCGGGCGCACATCACTCCTTCGCAATATTCGATCAGGCTCGTGTCGTTACGACGAAGGCGGTAGTGAACAAGATCGAGTGGACCAATCCGCATGCTTATATCTTTTTCGATGCGGCTGATGAACAAGGGCACCCAGCGACACTGGCGATCGAGTGCGGAAGCATAAGCCTGTTGAGCCGGAAGGGATGGAAGGTCAATTCCCTGCGGGTCGGCGATGCTGTGTCTATCACGTATCATCCGCTCAGAAGCGGAAAGATGGGCGGTATGCTGGTCTCTGTTGAGCTGCCGGGCGGCGTGGTGCTCCGAGGTTGATGCGTCAGCATAACGGCCTGCTATGTGCTTGAAGCAGGAGCAAGGATTGGACGGCAGCCGCTACAGGTCTGTATCGTGAGAATGCGCCAATGACTGTCCATCTGGCTGATCCTGTGACGCCTGATGCGAAGGAGGGTTCCAGCCGACTCCTTGAGGAGGCGCGCGTCCTACGAGAGGAGATCGATTGGGGTCGTTCCGATACGATGTTGCGGCTGTTCGACTATCTCCTCGAAGCCTCTTCCCTCGGCTATGCCCCCAAGGAAATCGAGATATTCCACGCGATATTCGCTGGACCTTGCCATGATGCGGCGGGCCAGGATTCTACGGTTCGAGTCTATATTCATCGATTACGCAAGAAGCTCAGCGACTTTTATGCCGGGCATGCGGGCGCTCGGTTGTCGATCCCGAAGGGTGAATACCGCGTCATCCTGGTTGACGCTCCCGAGAATGAGGCCTGCCAAGGCGGAGAAGCTGAGACTGTGGGATCGCCGGAGCGGACCCATCGGTTCGCTTTGTTCATGCTCGCCGTGACCGGCTTCGCTATGCTCAATATCTCGATTTGGGCGCTGGTTGCGCCGGGGAATGGAAAACGCGCGATGCCGGAAGGCGCCGGCACGTTCCTCTGGCAGCCATTTGCGAAAGATACGCGGTCGGTTCTCATCGTGACCGGAGATTATTATCTCATCGGGAGCGCGCCCGACCGCAAGGAGGTGACGCACCTGGTCAGGGACTTCGCCATCAATTCAAGGGATGATCTCGAACTTTATCTCATGAACCATCCGGAAGACTTGGGCCGATATGTGGACGTCAACCTTTCATACTTGCCGATCAGCACGGCGGCCGCGTTAGCTGCAGTCATACCTATCACGAATTCAACGAATGCAAATAAGCCGCATCCTTCAACGCTGGTCACCATGTCTCGCTTGACGCCCGATGCGCTCAGGAAGTCGAACATCGTCTATGTCGGTTTCCTTAGCGGGCTCGGGCTATTGCGTGAACCGCTATTCCAGGCGTCCGGTTTCTCGGTCGGTCCCAGCTATGACGAGTTGATCGATCGGACATCCGGCCGACATTACCTCGCCAGCAGAGGAATGTTCGACGGCGACAACACGCCGCAAAGCGACTTTGGCTATATCGCGAGTTTGCCCGGGCCGGCAGGAAATCGCGTGCTTGTCATTGCGGGAACTCGCGATGCAGCTGTAGCGCAGATGGCCGAGATGGTTTCGGACCCAGCGCAGGTCGCGGCGCTATCCCGTCGTGTTTCCAGGGGCGGATATTTCGAGGCCTTGTTTCAGGTGCGTTCGATTGGGAATACGAACCTCAGTGGTTCGCTACTTATCGCACGCCCCTTGAGGGCGACAAATATCTGGAACGGGGGAGAATTGAACCAGCAGTTTCCGGATTCCGATCCCAAGGAAGCCCATCTTGGAAAACAATCC
>CBFRWL010000043.1:0-12930 GCA_965727025.1 uncultured Sphingomonas sp. | reverse complement strand
TTTCGCGCATCTTCGCGGTGCCGATCCTCGTGCTGCTGCTCTGGCATCCGAGCCGACTCGATTATGCGCTGTGCTTCGGCCTTTATGTGCTGATGGCAGTCACCGACTATTTCGATGGCTATGTGGCGCGGGCGCAGGGCGCGGTCTCCAAGCTCGGCATTTTCCTCGATCCGATCGCCGACAAGATCATGGTGGCCGCCGTTATCGTCATGCTGATCGTCACCGGCGACATCGTCGGCTCGGCCGTGATCGCTGCGCTGATCATCCTGATTCGCGAGATTGCAGTCTCCGGTCTGCGCGAATTTCTGGCCGATCTGCGCGTTTCGATGCCGGTCAGCCAGCTCGCCAAATGGAAGACGACCTTTCAGCTCATTTCGCTGGGCGCATTGATCTTGGCCGGTGCGCTGCCCACATGGCCCTTAATTGCCGAGGTGGGGCTGTTCAGCCTGTGGGCCGCCGCTATGCTGACTTTGATCACCGGCTGGGATTATCTGCGCGCCGGCATTCAGCACATGGATTGATGATGACCAACGCGGGTAAGAGTAGGACGATCCAGCTTCTTTATTTCGCCTGGGTGCGCGAAGCGCTCGGCCGCGACGGTGAGGCGATCGATGTCCCCTCGAATATCAACACCATTGCGGGGCTTCTGGACTGGCTGGCGGTATCCAGCGAGGCGCATGCCCGCGCCTTTGCCGATCGGGCGCGCCTTCGTGCCGCGATCGACCAGCGGTTCGTGCCGCTCGACGCGCCTATCGCTGACGCAAAGGAAATCGCCATTTTCCCGCCGGTGACGGGCGGATGATCGAGGTTCGCGTTCAGCAGGAGGAATTCGATCCCGGCATTGAGTTTGCGCGACTCGAAGCGCTCGGTGGCGGCGCGGTGGCGAGCTTTACCGGGCTGGTGCGGGGCGACGACGGGCTGCTCGCGATGACGCTGGAGCATTATCCGGCCATGACCGAGTCGGCATTGCGCGCGATCGCGGAAGAGGCAGCGCGCCGCTGGCCGCTTGCAGGCACGATCCTGATCCACCGCCACGGCCGGCTGGTGCCCGGCGAACGCATCGTATTTGTCGGCACCGCGTCATCGCATCGGGGGGCCGCGCTCGAATCCTGTGCCTTCCTGATCGACTGGCTCAAAACCGACGCGCCTTTCTGGAAGCGCGAGGAATGGGCGGATGGCTCGGCGCGCTGGGTGGAAGCAAAGTCAGTCGACGACGCCGCCAAGGCGCGCTGGCAGAACTGAGCCCGTTCGCTGATCAGGCAGTTGGCAAGGCCGCACCCGCCGCTTATGGCCTCCCGCCAACAGGATCATCGAAAGCAGCGGGCATGACCACGATCATCAAGGAAGCAGACCTCATCGAGAGCGTCGCGGATGCGCTTCAATATATCAGCTATTATCATCCGATGGATTATATCCGCGCGCTCGGCGCCGCCTATGAGGCGGAGCAGGGGCCGGCTGCCAAGGACGCGATCGCCCAGATCCTCACCAACAGCCGCATGTGCGCCGAGGGTCATCGCCCGATCTGCCAGGATACTGGCATCGTCACCGTCTTCATCAAATGGGGCCAGCAATGCCTGCTCGAGAGCGACAAGAGCCTCCAGGAGGTCGTCGATGAAGGCGTGCGCCGCGCCTATCTCCACCCGGAGAACCGGCTGCGCGCCTCGATCCTGCGCGATCCCGCCTTCACCCGCCAGAACACCAAGGACAATACGCCCTGCGTGCTCAATGTGGAGATGGTGCCGGGGCATCATGTCGACATTCAGGTCGCGGCAAAGGGCGGCGGCAGCGAAAACAAGTCCAAGTTCAAGATGATGAACCCAAGCGACAATATCGTCGATTGGGTGCTCGAAATGATCCCGCAAATGGGCGCGGGCTGGTGCCCGCCCGGCATGCTCGGGATTGGCATCGGCGGCACCGCCGAAAAGGCGATGACCTTGGCCAAGGAATCGCTGATGGGCGATATCGACATGGCGCAATTGAAGGCGCGCGGGCCTGAAAACGATATCGAGCGGCTCCGCATCGAAATCTTCGACAAGGTCAATGCGCTCGGCATCGGCGCGCAGGGCTTGGGCGGTCTATCGACGATCCTCGACGTGAAGATCCTCGATTATCCAACCCATGCGGCCTCCAAGCCGGTGGCGATGATCCCCAACTGCGCCGCCACCCGGCACGCGCATTTCCATCTCGACGGATCGGGGCCGGCTTATCTTGAGCCGCCAAGCCTCGAGGAATGGCCGAAGGTCGAGTGGACGCCGAGCAAGGAAGCGATCCGCGTCGATCTCGACACGCTGACGCCGGAGATCGTCGCGTCATGGAAGCCGGGCGACCGGCTGCTGCTCAACGGCAAGATGCTCACCGGCCGCGACGCCGCGCATAAGCGCATTCAGGACATGCTGGCCAAGGGCGAGCAGCTGCCGGTCAGCTTCAAGGGCCGGGTGATCTATTATGTCGGCCCGGTCGATCCGGTGCGCGACGAGGTGGTCGGGCCCGCCGGCCCCACGACCGCAACGCGCATGGACAAGTTCACCGAGATGATGCTGGCCGAGACCGGGCTGATCGCGATGGTGGGCAAGGCCGAGCGCGGGCCGGTCGCGATCGAGGCGATCAGGAAGCACAAGGCGGCCTATCTGATGGCGGTCGGCGGCGCGGCCTATCTCGTCGCCCGCGCGATCAAGGGCGCCAAGGTGGTCGGCTTCGAGGATCTCGGCATGGAGGCGATCTACGAATTCGACGTCAAGGACATGCCTGTCACGGTCGCGGTCGATGCAGCCGGCGAGAGCGTGCATCACACCGCGCCGTTGGTCTGGCGCGAGAAGATCGCAAAGGAACGACTGCTCGAAAAGGCGTGACGCTCCGCCCAAGGTGCGCGCGACGGACAGTTAACAGCCGAACAAGTTCCGGCTAACGAGAAGCGGTGAGACTGCCTCTTCTCGTTCTGGTCCTCATCGTTGTTGCCGCGTCGATGGGCCCGTTGCTGATCCCCTGGCCTTATGAGGCGATAGATTGGAGTGCGGTCCGCGCGCCCCTCTTTTCGCCGGGGCACTTGCTGGGAACCGACAGTATCGGCCGTGATCTGCTGGCGCGGACGCTGGTTGGCACGCGGGTAACGCTGGCCGTCGCCATTGCCGCCGCCTTGGTATCGCTGGTGATCGGCGTCGGCTGGGGCGCGGTCGCAGGCTGGGTGGGCGGCAGGCTCGACGAGCTGATGATGCGGATCGTCGACGGTCTCTACGCGCTCCCCTTCATGTTCGTGGTGATCCTGCTGATGGTCGTCTTCGGGCGCTCGATCGTGCTGGTGTTCGTCGGCATCGGCGCGGTCGAATGGCTGACGATGGCGCGGGTCGTGCGGGGCCAGGTGATCATGCTCAAGGAAAGGCCCTTCATTCTCGCCGCGGAGGCTGCGGGCGCGCCGGCACGCGCGATCATCCTGCGCCATCTGTTGCCTAACATCGCCGGCATCGCGCTCGCCTACCTGTTGCTGACGGTTCCGCAAGTGGTGATGGTGGAGAGCTTTCTCTCCTTCCTCGGCCTCGGCGTGCAGGAGCCGCTCACCTCGCTTGGCATCTTGGTCAAGGATGGCGCGGACGACATGGATATCGCGCCGCATCTGCTATTCTTTCCCGGCGGGGTGCTGGTCGCGATCCTGATCTCGCTGACCTTGGTCGGTGAACGATTGCGCGATCGGCTGGCGGCGTGACGGTTTACGCGGTTCAGGATCTGAACGTTACGATCGATGGCCGGCAGGTGGTGCATGGCGTCGATTTCGAAGTTGCGGCGGGGGAATGCCTTGCGCTGGTGGGCGCATCGGGCTCGGGCAAGAGCCAAACCTGCCTGGCGCCTTTTGGGCTGACGTCTGGTCAGGCGCGCGGCACCGCTCGGCTTTTGGGGCAGGAGTTGATCGGTGTTCCAGAAGCCATGCTGCGTCATGCGCGCGCGCGCGGCGTCGGTTTTGTCTTTCAGCAGCCGATGACGGCGCTGACGCCGCACCTCCGCATCGGCCGGCAACTGGCCGAGGCATGGATGCAGGCCGGCATGCCCCGGCCGGGCAAGGCGCAATTGGTGGCGGCGCTCGATCGGGTAGGGCTGCCGCGCCCGACCGAACTGCTCGATCAATATCCCCATCGTCTTTCAGGGGGGCAGCGTCAGCGCGTGATGATCGCCGCCGCACTGGCGCATCATCCCAAATTGCTCATCGCCGACGAACCGACCACCGCGCTCGACGCGCCGTTGCGCGCCGATATTTTGGCCTTGCTCTCGCAATTGCGTGCGGAAGAAGGGCTCGCAATGCTGCTGGTGAGCCATGATCTGGCGGCGGTCGGCGCGCATGCCGATCGCGTGATCGTTCTCAATGAAGGGCAGATGATCGAGGTCGGTTCTGCGGCCGAGATCCTTCATACGCCGAAGGAGGATTATACGCGCGCCCTCATCGCTGCCTCGCCTCGCCTTTCCGATCCGCCGCCGCGCTTGCCCACGATCGGGGAAAAGTTGCTGGAGGCAACACAGGTCAGCGTCAGCTTTCGTCGTCCTGGCTGGCGGCGAGGTCAATTCAAGGCGGTGGACGGCGTCGATCTCGATCTGGCCCAAGGAGAAGGTCTGGCGCTGATCGGCGGCTCGGGCTCGGGCAAATCGACGCTCGCGCGCGCAATCGCCCGACTGGGCCCGATGCAAAGCGGCATCGTCTCCTGGCGCGGCATCGCTCTCCCGCAGCGCGATCGCATGCGCAGCGAGCACCGTCGCCATATCCAGCCGGTGTTTCAGGATCCGATGGCGAGTCTCGATCCGCAGTGGCGGGTAAGCGATATCGTCGCCGAGCCGCTGCGGCATTTGCGGCCCGGCAGCACGGCCAGCCAGCAGCGAAGCCTCGTCGCAGCGCTGCTCGAAGAAGTGGGCCTGTCCCCGCAGTTCGCGACGCGCAAGCCACATGAGCTTTCGGGCGGCCAGGCTCAGCGGGTCGCCATCGCGCGCGCGCTGGTCGCTGATCCCGAATTGCTGCTGCTGGACGAGGCGACGTCGGCGCTTGACGTGCTGGTGGCGGGCCGCGTGCTCGATCTGCTGGCCGAGCTGCAGCAGCGGCGGCGGCTTGCGATCCTGTTCATCAGCCATGATCTCGCAGTGGCGCGCCGGCTGTGCCACCGCATCGCCGTGATGGAGCGCGGCCAGATCGTTGAGCAAGGCCTCAGCGAAGAACTGATCGCGGCGCCTCGCCATCCCGCGACCAGGGAGCTGGTCGCCGCCAGCAGCTGAGGCAAGTTGCTATTCTCGGAGAAGCTTGAGCGTCGCTTCGTCGCGCTGTCCCTCGAACCATCGGCCGATCGCCTCGCTGAACAGCGGCTCATGGTTCGCTTCATCGAACAGGGTGAGCGACGACTTCAGCTTGATCGCATCAATGCCGCCGAATACCCGCTCCGCCGTCGTCGCAGGGAGCGCCTGGAGCGATGCGACGCATTCGCGATAGCGCGTCCCCAGCACCGGATCGGCAAGATAGGCGCGCGCTTCCGCGATCGAGCCGATCGCATAACGCTGCGCCATCGGGCTGTGCCCCAGCCCCGCGAACTGCGGGAAGATGAACCACATCCAATGCGATCGCTTGCGGCCGCTTCTGATCTCCGCGAGTGCTTGCTCATAGATGCCGGCCTGCGCTTTCACAAAGCGGGCGAGATCGAAGGCATCCTCTCTCATGGCGTCGTGAACGACCATCGGCTGCGATAGGCTCCGACGTTTGGAACGCGATCCGAATGCCGGATTCGCTCGACTTGGGCGGCCACGCCCTTAGATAGCAGTTCATGCCCGCCACCGATCCCCATGCTCTGTTCGACTCCTGGTATGCCGAGGCGCGCGCGAGCGAACTCAATGACAGCAACGCCATGGCGCTTGCCACCGCCGATGGCGAGGGCCGACCCTCGGTGCGGATGGTGCTGCTGAAGGGCCATGATGCGCGCGGCTTCGTCTTCTATACCAATCTCGAAAGCCGCAAAGCGGGCGAATTGATCGAAAATCCCCATGCGGCGCTACTTTTCCACTGGAAGAGCCTGCGCCGCCAGATCAGGATCGAAGGCGCGGTCAGCCGCGTTACGGACGCGGAGGGCGACGCCTATTTCGCCACCCGCAGCCGCGATTCGCAGCTCGGCGCCTGGGCTTCGGATCAATCGCGACCGCTTGAGAGCCGCGCGTTGTTCGAAACGCGCTATCGGGAGATGGCCGATCGCTTCGCGGGCCAGCCGGTTCCCCGCCCGCCGCATTGGTCCGGGTTCAGGATTGCGCCCGAGCGTATCGAATTCTGGCTGGATCGCGAGCATCGCCTGCACGAGCGCCGACTGTTCGTGCGCGACGGTGACGGCTGGCGCGAGGGAATGCTCTACCCATGAACCCGGGCGCATCCGTATCGACGCTCACCCGCAAGGCGGCGTTGGCGAGCGTCTCGACCGCGATCTTCCTTGTCGTGCTGAAGGCCTATGCCTCCTGGGTTACGCATTCGGTTGCGATGTTGGGCTCGTTGGCGGACAGCGGCCTCGATCTGATTGCGTCGCTCGTCACGCTTTACGGCGTTCATCTTGCTTCCGAACCTGCGGACAGGGATCACCGGTTCGGCCATGGCAAGGCGGAAGCCATCGCCGCCCTGTTCCAGGTCGTGCTGATCACGATTTCGGCATTGGGGATTGCCGCGCGCGCGTTCGATCGGCTGATGAACGGCGTCCCCACCGGCGGGGCGATCGAGGGGATCGGGGTATCGATAGCGGCCATCGTCGCGACGTTGCTGCTGGTCAGCTATCAGCGCCGCGTGATCCGCCAGACGGGTTCGGTCGCGATCAACGCCGACAATGTTCACTATCAGAGCGATCTGCTGCTCAACGGCTCCGTCATCGCGGCGCTGGTGCTCGATCAATATCTCGGTTGGTCGGGCGCCGATCCGCTGTTCGGGATCGGCATCGCGCTATGGCTGGCATGGGGCGCCTATCGCGCCTCCAACCAGGCGATCGACCAGCTGATGGATCGCGAATGGCCGGAGGACCGGCGCCAGCACTTTCTCCGGATCGCCTCGCAGCATCCGGAGCTGAAGGGCATCCATGATTTGCGAACACGCACCAGCGGCATGAAGGATTTCGTTCAATTCCATGTATGGGTTTCGCCGCAGATGACGGTGCTTGACGCGCATCGGGTGATGGATGAGGTCGAAGCGAAGCTGGAGAAGGAATTTCCTGGCGTGGAGGTTCTGATTCACCCCGATCCCGAAGGCCATGTCGATGCGGAGCACCTCGCATGAAGATTCGCTTCACTCAGGTCGATGCATTCGCGGATCGCCCCTTCACCGGAAATCCGGCCGCCGTCATGCCGCTCGATGCGTGGCTGGATGACGAGACGCTGCAGGCGATTGCGGCGGAGAACAATCTCGCCGAAACGGCCTTTTACGTGCCCACCGGCGGAGATGCGGATTTCGAGTTGCGCTGGTTCACGCCTGCGGTTGAGGTTGCACTGTGCGGCCATGCGACCTTGGCGAGCGGGCATGTCGTGCTTGGGGGCGATGCGTCGCGGCCATCGGTACGCTTTCGCACCCGCCAGCGCGGGGTGCTCGAAGTGAGGCGATCCGGCGAGGGTTATGAGCTCGACCTGCCTGCACTGCCTCCCGAGGCGAGCACCGATCGCCGCAGCGCCGATGCGCTGGGGCTTGCCCCGGTCGAAACGCTGTTCCGCGAAGGCGGCTATTTCGTGACGGTGCTGGGGAGCGAGGCCGAGCTACTGGCGATCCAGCCGGATTTCCGTGCTCTGGGCGCTGCGGTGCCGGGCGATCCGAGCCACATCGTGACGGCGCCAGGCGAGCGTGTCGATTTCGTGAGCCGGATGTTCGCGCCCAATGCCGGGATAGACGAAGATCCCGTGACCGGCAGCGCTCACGCCGTGCTGACGCCCTATTGGGCGAAGAGGCTGGGTCGCGACAATCTCACCGCCTATCAGGCGAGCAGGCGCGGCGGCCATGTCGCATGCCGGCTGGCGGGTGACCGCGTGGTGCTCGGCGGGAGATGCGTGACCGTGATCGAAGGCGAATTCAGGCTGTAACGAGATCGGCTGCTACGGTCTCGGCAATCCAGCCGCCACCGAGCACGCGATCGCCGTCGTAAAGCACAGCTGCCTGGCCCGGCGAAACGCCGAACGCCGGCATATCGAACTCCACATATTCCCCATCGAAGCGCGCTGCTTCCGGCTTGGCGAGCGAACGTACCTTGGCAGTCAGTGGGCCGCTATGATCGCCGCCAAGCCAGTTGACGTCGTTGAGCCTTGCTGCCCTCACGGCCAGTGCTGCCCTTGGCCCGACGATCAGGCGATGGCTCTGGGGTTCCAGCCGAACCACGTACAGGGGTTCGGCGCTGCCGCCGATCTCGATGCCGCGCCGCTGGCCGACAGTGAAGTGGATCAGCCCCTTGTGGCGGCCGAGCACCCGTCCTTCGAGATCGACGATCTCGCCGGGCTCCAGCGCATCCGGGCGGAGCTTGGCCACGATCCGCGTATAATCGCCATCGGGAACGAAGCAGATATCCTGGCTGTCGGGCTTGGCCGCCACGCCAAGGCCGAGGCTTTGGGCAATCTCGCGAACCTGCGCCTTTGGCATGCCGCCGAGCGGGAAGCGGAGGAAATCGAGCTGTTCGGCAGTGGTTGCGAACAGGAAGTAGCTCTGATCCCGGGCCGGATCGGCCGCGCGATGCAGTTCGGGTCCGCTATCGCCCATCACGCGGCGGACATAATGGCCGGTGGCGAGGCAATCGGCGCCGAGATCGCGCGCCATGTTGAGAAGATCAGTGAACTTCACGCCCTGATTGCAACGCACGCACGGGATCGGCGTCCGGCCGGCAGCATATTCGTCCGCGAAATCCGCGATCACCGAATCCCGGAAGCGACTTTCATAGTCGAACACATAATGCGCAATGCCCAGCCGATCCGCGACCGCCCGCGCGTCGCGAATGTCCTGCCCAGCGCAACAGCTTCCGGTGCGGCCGGTTGCCGCGCCATGATCGTAGAGCTGCAGCGTGATGCCGATGGTTTCCGCGCCACTCGCTGCAGCCAGCGCCGCGACGACGGAACTATCGACCCCGCCTGACATCGCGACGACGATCCGTCGTCCCGCGAGCGGGCCGCCCGGCGCACCGCCTTCGATCTGAAAATCCGCCTGTATCATCGATCCGGCGCGACATTTGGGCGCGCAGGGGCCGATTTACCAGACATTTAATTATTTCGCCTAAGCAACGCTTTCTTCGGGGCAAGAGCAAAAAGGGCGGCCGCATGTATGTCGAACAAAAGCTGATCCAGGGCGTAGCGGCGCCCCTTCCGATGGATCACCGGGCGATGATCGCGGCGCTGCTTGCGCTTCAGGGCACCGGCGCTGTCGCAGCCGCGCAGATCGATCATGATGTCGCCCGCAGCATAGCGCATTCCCGTCAGGACGCGATTGCCGCGCTCATGCAGGCGCGGCCTGGCTGGAAGGCGGCAGCCGGCGTGCTGGGCGGCAGCTTCCACCGGGGGGTGGCCACGCTGGTCGCCGCTAACGGCATGTAAACTAAATTATCCGATACGTTTACCTTGGCATTTTAGGCTTCTTTCAAGGGGATCGCCTTATCAGCCTGGCCAGGGGGGTCGCAGAAGGTCGCGAAGGCCAGATTGAAGGTTAAGTGATGATCGAGAACCAGAAGATACGTCCCGCCCAGGTAATCGGCCCGCTCGGCGAGCCGCTTACGCTGGATTCGCTTCCGCCACCGAGCACGACCCGTTGGGTGGTGCGTCGCAAGGCGGAGGTGGTCGCTGCCGTCAATGGCGGTCTGCTGACCGTCGATGAGGTATGCGATCGTTACAACCTTACCGTCGAGGAGTTTGCCACTTGGCAACGTGCCATCGATCGGTCGGGAATGCCTGGCCTGCGCGTTACCCGCATCCAGCATTACAAGTCGCTCTACGAACGTCAGCAGAATTACTGACGAGCTCAGGCACCGCGACTGCCTAAATGCGCTCCCGGGACCCCTTGCCCGGGAGCGTTTTTTATTCCAGCTCGAAACTCACTGAGACATTGACGGATAGCTTCTGCTCGCCTGGCTCGATGGCGGTGTCGGCCGCCTTCTCCATACGTGCCATTGCAAGCGGCATGGGAGGCGGCGGCGGTGCGTAACCTTGCCCCTCGCTGATCGAGATGATCCGCTTCACATGAAGGCCCGCCGCCTGGGCATAAAGATCTGCCCGCGCGCGCGCGATTTTGATCGCAGCCAGCCTCGCCTCATCCAACGCCGCCTCCTGCTTTTCCACCAGGAAGGCGGGTCCGTTGATCTGGTTGGCACCTTCAGCGACCAGCGCATCCAGAATGGAGCCTGCTTTCTTGATATCGCGGAACCGCACCGACACCTGATTCGAAGCCTGGTAGCCGGTGATCTCGGGCGGCTTGTTATCCGCATAGCGATATTGCGGGTTGAGCGAGATCGCGGCGGTCTGGATATCGCGATCCGCGACGCCCGCGCGCTTCAATGCCGCAATGGTAGCCGCCATCCGCGTGGCATTGTCCCGCATGGCCGTGTTTGCGCTCGGGGCCTGAGTGACGACCCCGGCGCTGACCAGCGCGAGATCCGGCGTGCGGTTCACCGCCCCCTCGGCAGTGATGTCGAGCCTGGTACCGGCAATCGCCGCCTCGCTCGTTTGCGCCATCGTGCCGCCGCCGATCAGCATCGCAGCCGCCGCAGCGGGCACGATCACGAACCTTGCAACCATGAAGCACCTCCCTCATCCGCCAACATGTCAGCTTATCGCATCATGGCGGCTTGATGGCCACTGAACGGAATCGCGTCGACAGCGCTTGAGGCAGGTGATTTAATCGTATAATACAGTGCGGTCGGCGGAAGGCCGGTGACGAAACAGGTATCAATAATGAATATCGAACCCCGGCTCGGGGCGGACCTACTGCGATCCGCTGCGATCGCCGACGATGATGACGAACTCGCTGGCGCGCGCAAGCGGAAGATCATCATTGGCGCCGCCGTCCTGATTCTCGTTGCGCTGCTGGCGTTCCTCGCATGGCGGGGGAGCGAAAAGCCGGCCGCGCCGACTGAGCAGCCGCCGCGCATAACCGTGGTGCGGCCGGGCACGCAGAAGGTCGCGGCCATGATCTCGGCGACCGGTACGCTCGCCGCGCGTCGCGAAATGCCCATCGGCGTTGCTGGCGAAGGCGGGATGATCAACCGCGTCTACGTCGAGGCCGGCGATTGGGTTCGCGCCGGCCAAACTCTGGCGACGATCGATGCCTCGGTGCAGACGCAGCAGGCCGCCCAGCTGCGCGCCCAGATCGCTGCGGCCCGCGCCGATGCGGCGATCGCACAGTCCGAACTCACGCGCTCGCAGGCGCTGGTGTCGCGTGGCTTTGTTTCCAAGGCTGATCTTGAGCGCAAGCAAGCTACGAGGGACGCGGCTCAGGCGCGCGTTGCCGTGGCGCAAGCGCAATTGGGCGAGACAAATGCGCAAATTGGCCGGCTCGCCATTCGCGCGCCTGCCGCCGGGCTCGTGCTCACGCGCGACGTCGAGCCGGGGCAGGTGGTGATGCCGAGCAACGGTGCGCTGTTCCGCATGGCCAAAGGCGGCGAGATGGAGCTGCGCGCGACTTTGGCGGAGAGCGATCTGGCGCAGATCGCGGTAGGGGATTCCGCGCAGGTCCGCCCGGTGGGATCGAGCCGGTCCTTCGCAGGGCATGTCTGGCAGATCGCGCCGGTCATCAACGCGCAAAGCCGTCAGGGCCAAGTGCGCATTGCGCTCGATTACGACAAGGCGTTGCGGCCGGGCGGATTCGCGACGGCCGATCTGCATACCGGTGTGCGAGTTGCCCCCGTCCTGCCCGAGTCGGCGGTGCTGAGCGACGAAAAAGGCAATTTCGTCTATGTCGTCGGCGCCGACCGGAGGGTGGCCCGTCGCGATGTGAAGGTAGGCCCTGTCACCGCCGCTGGATTGCCGATTTTTTCAGGGCTGATGGGCACGGAGAAGGTGGTCCTTTCGGCAGGTGCATTCCTGAGCGTTGGCGATCTGGTTTCGCCGGTGCTCGACGAGCGTGGTCAATGAACTTCCGCAACATTTCGGCATGGTCGATCCGGAATCCGATCTCGCCGATTGTCCTGTTCATCGCGCTGACCCTGGCCGGTATTGTCGCGTTCATTCGCATGGATGTGAACGATAATCCCGATATTGAATTTCCTGCTGCCGACATCACCGTCAGCCAGCCTGGCGCCGCGCCGACCGAACTCGAGACCCAGGTCACCCAGCGGGTGGAAGCCGCGGTGCGCGGAATCACCGGGGTCGATGAGCTGACGTCCTATGTCAGCGAAGGCTCCTCCAAGACCACGGTGCAATTCACGATCGGCACGCCGGTTGATCGCGCGGTGAACGACGTTCGCGAGGCGGTATCCCGCATTCGCAGCGAATTGCCCGAAGGCATTCTCGAGCCGCAGGTCACGCGCGTTGACATTTCAGGCGGCCCGCTTGCCTATTTTTCAGTGGAAGGCGTCGATATGACGCTCGAGCAATTGAGCTGGTTCGTCGACGACACCGTCGCCAAGCGGCTGCTCGCGATCGAGGGCATGGCGCAGGTGCGGCGCGGCGGCGGCGTGAGCCGGGAAATTCGGGTTATTCTCGATCCGATCAAGCTGCAGTCGCAGGGCCTGACGGCGGTGGAAGTCAATGCGCAACTACGCCAGCTCAACCTCAATGCCGCCGGGGGCCGGGTAGAGATTGCCGGATCCGAGCAATCGATGCGGGTGCTCGGGAATTCGCTCAATGCGCACACGCTGGCCCAAACCGAAATTCATGTGGGGGACGGCCGCACGATCCGGCTTAGCGACGTTGCGGATGTCCGCGATCTTTATGCCGAGCAACGGGCGCTTTCCACCATGAACGGGCGCCAGGTGTTGAGCTTCTCCATCT